>JADFYM010000029.1 GCA_015233035.1 Magnetococcales bacterium | reverse complement strand
GCAATGCCGGTCTGCAAGAGCACCCAGCCCATGGCGGGAGAGGCGTCATGGGGACGAAATTTCAGGGGTTCCAGCTCTTCGGCGGCCTCTTGTGTGCCGCCCAGTTCCTGCCGGATATAGAGTCCATAGGCAGCCAAAAACAGCACCCCCAGCCAGGGCTTGTAGGCAAACACCCAAAACCCGCAAGCCACCTTGAAGACAGACAGAATGAGAAACCAGGCCTGATCGCGGCTGAGTCGATGTCGATCCACATCCACCATGACGGTACGGCAACTCATGCCGCGTCGGGAGGCATTGGCCATCAAGGCCAGACCGACGATGCCGTAGGTGATGGTGCTCAGCACCATGGGACCGGCCATGGCCGCTCCGACGCCAATATCCTGCTGCGCGCTGCTGGCACCAAAGGCGACGGCCACCAGGGTGACGACACTCTCCGGCAGGGCGGTGCCAAAGGCTGCCAGCAGTGTCCCGGTCGCGGTTTCTCCGAGACCCCATTTTTTGCCGAGCCATTCGATACTGTTGACAAAATATTCGCAGGCCAGATAGATGGCAACCGCCAGCACGAGAAGAAGAAGAAAGGTGACAAGCAACGGATTATCCTTTGGATAGGGGGTGGACGGAAGCTTTCCTGGGAAGGGCGGAGAACCGCCCCCCCAGCCCCCCCACCCTTTTTTTAATAATATTGATCAAGGGGGTCCGGGGGGGATTATCCCCCCCGGTGGGGTCCAGGGGCAACGCCCCTGGTGGGGTCCAGGGGCAAAGCCCCTGGTGGTGGGGCCACTTGCCCGGCAACAAAACAACGCAACAACCCCGCTGTAGAACCGTCGTGCCGGGAAAGATCCACCGCCTCGCCCGCCAGCAAGCGACGCGATTCCACCAGTATCTGTCGCGCCATACTTTTGCCCAATTCCACCCCCCATTGATCAAAACTGTTGATGCGCCACAACACCCCCTGCACATAAATTTTCATCTCATACAAAGCAATCAACATGCCCAGATTGAACGGCGTCAAGGCAGACAGCAACAGGGTATTGCTGGGTTGATTGCCCGGAAACAGACGATGCGGCAAAATCCGTTGCACCTCTTCATCCGCCAGACCACTGGCGCGGAGATCCGCCTCCACCTCCGCCGCCGTGCGTCCGCGCATCAAGGCTTCGCTCTGCGCAAAAAAATTGGCCATCAATTCCAGGTGATGCTCCTCCAGCGGATACGGGCTGCGGCAGCAGCCAATAAAATCGACCGGCACCCGATGGGTTCCCTGGTGCAGCAACTGGAAAAAGGAGTGTTGCGCATTGCTGCCCACCTCACCCCAGACGATGGGTCCGGTGGAACCGGTCACCACCTGCCCGTCCCGATCCACCCGTTTGCCGTTGCTTTCCATGTCGCACTGCTGCAAAAAGGCGGGCAAACGGCGCAAGGAATGGTCATAGGGGAGTATGGCCAGGGTTTCGGCTCCCCCAAAACGGCTGTTCCAGAACCCGATCAGAGCCAGAATGACTGGCATGTTGTGTTCCAGGGGAGCCGTGCAAAAATGGTGATCCATGGCCTGGGCACCCGCCAGCAATTGCTCAAAATGGTCGAAACCGACCCGCACGGCCACACTCAAACCGATGGCGGAACACCAGGAATAGCGTCCCCCCACCCACTCCCAGATGGCAAAAATCCGCTCGGGATCGACTCCAAAGGTCTGCGCCCGCTCGGGATAGGCTGTCACCGCCACCAGATGCGGCGACAGGTCCGACTCGGCCACGCCGCCCTGCTGCAACCAGCGGCGCGCCGTCTGGGCATTGACCAGGGTTTCGCGGGTGGTAAAGGTCTTGGAGGCGATGACAAACAAGGTTTGCGCGGGATCCAGATCCCGCACCGCCTCCTGAAAATCGGCCCCGTCAATATTGCCCACAAAGCGCACCTCCGGCCCCGATGCCCCGTAGGGTTGCAAGGCCTGGGTGATCATTTCCGGCCCAAGGTGGGAACCGCCTATGCCAATATTGACCAGGGTGGTCAGAGGTTTGCCCCCCGATCCCAGGAGGGCGCGGGCACGAAACTGTGCCGAAAAAATACGCATCCGCTCCCGTTCGGCCTGGATGTCCGGCATGATATTGCGGCCATTCACCCAAACAGGCTGGGTGCTGTGACGGCGCAAAGCCGGATGCAGCACCGGTCGGTTTTCGGTCCAGTTGCAGATCTCGCCCGCAAACAGGCCATCCCGCGCCTGTTCCAAACCGGCCGCACGGGCCAGGGCGAACAATAAAGTCAGGGTTTCGGTTGTCAGCCGATTTTTGGAATAGTCCAGCAGAAGATCCGGGCAGGAGAGGGAAAAACGGGCAAACCGCCCAGGATCCCGGTCAAACAGAGCGCGCAAGGGAACGTCCCGCATCTGCTGATAGTGGGTGGCCAAGGCTTGCAGGATGGATTCTTCCACACCGGTTGCTCCGTGGAGGTTCATGGATGAACCGGGAAGATTGCCGTTACAGGGCGGAAAAATCAAGGAAGTTTCTGCTGGGGTTCGGGGCACACGACACATCCCGAACCCCGACCACCCCAGACGGGTTCAGCGTTCGCGCCGGAAGAGACGACCAGGCTATCCCCGATGCGCGCCTTCCCAATATTCCCATTCACAACAGGCACGGTCAGCCAGACCGGTCACGCCATGGTAACTGGCGATGTAGAAGAAGGCGACCAGAATCAACATCAGACCAATACCGACTCCCATTTCGATGTCCAATTTTAAATTTTCCATGGGAAATTCCTCTTGAACGGTTTTATTTAAACTTAAGTTGACAGTAACCATCCCGGTCGATGTTGGCGGCAAGGCTACCGTGTGCCCGACGACGCATGGCCACAACCACAGACAGCTTACACTATCTTCTTTTTATGCGCATATTGCAAGTATTTTTTTGCAAACTATGCTTTATTTGCGTAAAATAATGATGCGGTCAACCTGGAGACCTGTTGGGTATCCTGCCCAGTAAAGGGATCCCTTCACACGACGGCGGCAATGGCGGCGCGCAGACGTTTGTCCGACTCCTGGGCCACAGACTCCACCTCTGGATGGGCGATCAGGGTGGTCATGACCAAGGGGTTGATGGCGGCAATTTCGACCCGATCCCCCCTCATGCGGACCACCACGTTGCAAGGCAACAGGGTGGCGAGGTCCGGTTCGGCGGTCAAGGCGCGCAAAGCCAAAGGCGGATTGCAGGTGCCGAGGATCACGGTCCTGGGATAATCCACCTCCAGTTTTTTCCGCAAGGTGGCAGCCACATCGATTTCGCAGAGAATACCAAAGCCCTGAGCGGCCAGGGCGGTGCGCAAAGCCGTCACGGCTTCGTCAAACGCAAGATGTGTCTGCGCAACGATGGCATAATGGGGGGTGGATTCCATGGTGTGCTCCTGGGTGGGGGTAAAGTGGGCGGGATGCTGATCCTGATTCACGGCAGCAAAGGTCGCGTCTTCAAGGGTGTCACGGGCAGATCATCCAATGGTTGTACAGGCTCCATCGTGACGCCCCCCGTGCGCTTCTGCCAGTACTGCTCCATGGCCGCGATGATGGCGGCGTCAAATTTTTTGCCCGCCCCCTGGCGGAGAATGGCCAACGCCTCTTCGGCTGGCATCCGCTTGCGATAGTGATGGTCTGCCGTCAAGGTTTCAAAAATATCCGCCACGGTGATAATCTTGGCCAGAAACGGAATATAACGGTTCAACAGACCGCCGCCATACCCGGAACCATCCATGTGTCCATGGTGAGCGGCGGCAATTTTTGGGATATACCGATATTTGCGGGAAAAACACATTTTTTTCAAAATGGGCTGCGGATCGGGGACAGAGGGATGGAGCGGATCCGCTTCCCCATGGGCCAACGGACCCGCCTTGTGCAAGGCCGCATCCGCCCTGTCCAACTTGTTATAATCATGCAACAAGGCTGCCACCCGGACCACATCCACATCGTCGTCCGACAAGCCCATCTCGCGGGCAATGCCACAGGCATATTCACTGACCAATTGGGAATGACCGGTGGTCAGGGGACTCCGGGCATCGAGAGATGCGGCCATCACCTCGATAAAACTGTGAAACTGTGCCTCATGCTCCTGGAACAGGATGGCATTTTCCAGGGCGATGGCGGCGATGGCGGCCAACGCCTGGAGCGCATCGACATCAGACGGCGTAAAGGAGGTACCGTCGCGCTTGTTGACAATCTCCAGCACGCCCAACGGCTCACCATTGCTGGCTTTCAGGGGCACCGCCACAATGCTGTGGGTGTGATAACCCGTCCGGTGATCGATCTCCGCGTTGAAAAAAGTGCTCTGATAGGCATCCTCAATGACCAGAGTCTGGCCGGTAGAGACCACCCAGCCCGCAATGCCCAGATTGATCCGCACCCCAATGGCCGGTTTGTCTGTCATCCCGGAGGCATACAGCGCGGTCAGGATGCCCTCTGTCTTGTTCAACACAAAAAAACTGCCCCGGTCGCAGCCCGACTCCCGGACCAGACGGTCGATGAGCGGCTTGGCCTGCTCGGCATCCAGGGTCGCAAAAAATGCGGGAGAAGAGATTTCCCGCACCTCCTGAGCCACTCTTTCCTCGTCGTCTTGGGTGAAACAGCCCGCCCGTTTGTTCAACAATTGAATGGCACCCAGCACGGTGTCGTGCCCATCGGTGATGGGAGCGACCAGTACCGTTTCGGTTTTATACCCGCTGGCCCGGTCTATTTCCTGGTTGAAAAAAGGGACATTATAGGCATCCACCACATTGATGATCTCTTTGCGGAGAAAGGCCAAACCGACAATACCCATGCGCAGGGCCAACCGTATCTCGCCCTGCACCCCTGTGGCGGATTGCGCGCAGAGTTCCATGCGTTCCCAATCCAGGGCAAACAGGGCCGCCCGGTCGGCGTTGCACAACTCGACGGCGGCCTGGGTGATCAAAGGTGGCAAAATCTGCGCATCGCGTGTGGCACCCAGTTGCAACTGGATGTCCAGGAGCTTTCTGCTGGTGGGATCGGCCAACATGGGCGGACTCCTCTGATAACCGACGAGGCAAGACAGGGGCTACCCAGACCTTTTACCGGGCGGGTCGGATGGCCGTGATCTGGTAGCCTGCTTTGTCGGATTGGGTGATGGTGAACTGCACCGGTTGCACCGGTTTCAAGGCCTCCAGACTGACCTCCCTGGCGACCGTGAAATCCATGCGCATGGCGGGCCACTTGAATTCTGGCACAGCGGGATGTTCAATATTCACCACATGTTTTTGTGCATCCACAGCATGGAGAGTGCCCGTCACCTGGGCGGTGGTGTCGGCAAAGGCGGTGCTGCCGACCAGCCAGGCGAGGGTGGCCAGAGCGATGACGCGAATGGGTTTGGGCATGGGTTGGCTCCTGTGGTTTGAGGTAAGGGGAACACTGTCTGGTTGAGCAGCAGAATAATATTCTTTTCCACACGCGACGTACACGCACAACGTACACGTTGTGCGCCGGAAAAGAGGATTTGTTGGACGCTCTTTGTACCGTCATTGCCAGCCCTGTTGCAACCCCCACCTGCCACCGGGGCAGGGCAATCGCCTTTCAAATTTGGGCCGGCAGGGCTGGGACTTTTCCTGGAACTGCGGGCGTTTCACCCGCAATAGGGTTGTGGATTCGCGCCCGTTATGGGAGAAAAAGGCGGGCGAGACACCCGCGATCCCAGGATCAAGCGTCAAGAAATTTCACATGCGATTGCCCTGGCCACCGGGGACCGTGACGGTCCCCGGTTTTCTGCCAATCCCATTGCCATCACAAACTTTTCGCTACCTTTTGCGCCGCTGCAATGGTTTGGTCGATCACGTCCTCTTCGTGGGCCATGGAGAGAAACCCCGCTTCATATTGACTGGGGGCCAGATAGATGCCTTCTGCCAACATGCCATGAAACCAGCGATTGAACCGTTCCAGATTGCCTTGCACCGCCTCGGCAAAGTTGTCGATCCGGGTCCGTTCCGTGAAAAACAGCCCAAACATGGAACCCACCCGTGTCCCGAGATGGGGAATGCCCGCCGCAGTCAAGGCCTGGGCGATGCCGCTGGTCAGACGCTGACTGCGTGCCTCCAGGGTTTCATAAAAACCCGGCTGACTGAGAATCTCCAGCGTGGCCAACCCCGCCGCTGTGGCCAGGGGATTGCCGGACAGGGTGCCCGCCTGATAGACCGGTCCTGCCGGGGAAATCTGCTCCATGAGGGAGCGTGAACCACCATAGGCCCCCACCGGCAGACCGCCCCCGATCACCTTGCCCAACGTGGTGATATCGGGACGCACCCCATACAACGCCTGGGCACCGCCACGGGCCACCCGAAAACCGGTCATCACCTCGTCCATAATGAGCAAAACACCATGCTGGTCACACGCCGCCCGCAACCCCGCCAGATAACCGGGCAATGGCAGGACACAGCCCATGTTGCCCGCCACCGGTTCGACAATGAGGGCGGCAATCTCGGCCCCGCGTTCGGCCAGCAGGGCCTGAAAGGCGGGCAAATCATTGTAGGGCAGGGTGAGCGTGCTGCGGGCCGTGGCCTGGGGAACTCCCGGCGAAGAGGGCACCCCAAAGGTGGCCGCTCCCGAACCGGCCTCCACCAGCAGACCATCGCTGTGCCCGTGATAACAGCCGGTCAACTTGACAATGATGTCGCGCCCGGTCGCCGCCCGGGCCAGGCGCAGGGCACTCATGGTCGCCTCGGTCCCCGAATTGACCAGGCGCACCATCTGCATGGCGGGCATCAATTCCACAATTTTTTCGGCCAGCAATACCTCCGCCTCGGTGGGGGCACCGAAGGAGGTGCCCTGGGCGGCGGCGGCTTGTACGGCGGCCACCACCTGGGGATGGGCATGGCCGACAATCATCGGACCCCAGGAGCCGACATAGTCGATATAGGTACGACCGTCCACATCCGTGAGCAACGCACCCTGGGCGCGGGCAATGAATGGCGGGGTGCCGCCAACCGACTTGAAAGCCCTGACCGGGCTGTTGACACCACCGGGTATCACCTGCCTGGCACGGTTGAAAAGTGTCTCGGAACGGGTCATGCTGGTCCTCCGTTTCTTTAAAAAAAGGTTGTTCGTGTGCAGCAACTGGTATACCTTGAGAGGGTGACAGACAATCGCGTTCTGGACAAGCGTCACCATTGACTTTGAACCTGAATTGTGTCGGTTTTCATACGGTGTCCGACTTGGGCGGACGAGGGAGGCTTCTATGGTACCGGAACAAATCGTCGACATGGATGACATCGAACGCCTGGAGGAGATGCTGGATCAGGGGTTGGATCTCCATGCCCGGGACAAGGATGGTTGGACCCCTCTGCATCGGGCGATACAGGAGGGGGCGGAACATCTGGTCGATCGTCTCTTGCAGGCGGGTGCCGATGTCCATCGGGTGGATGCCTATCAGTGGCCGCCCCTGCATTGGGCCGTGATTCGCGGCCATGTCTCCATCACCCGGAAACTGCTGGATGCCGGAGCCGATCCCCGGGTAGCCGACAAGGATCAGGAAACCCCCTTGCACTGGGCCGCCTCCTGGGGGCACGTGGAGGTGGCCAAGCTGCTGGTGGCGCGTGGGGCCGATGTCAATGCCCGCGACCGGCATGGCGAAACGCCCCTCTTTCAGGCCGCCCAGGAAGGCAATGACGAAGTGACGGCCGCTCTGATCCAGTGGGGAGCCGATGTGGATCTGTGCAGTGTGGAGGGTGGACCTGCGCTGCACTGCGCCGTATTCTATGGCCACGAAGCGGTCGCACGGGTATTGATTCACGGGGGGGCCAATCTTAATCTCGGCAATCGTTCGGGCCGGGCCCCCCTGCATTGGGCAGCCATGCGGGGTCGGGCCAACCTGGTGCGCCTGTTGCTGGCCAACGGTGCCGATCCCAACCTGCTCGACCGCGAGGGCAAAACCCCGTTGATGCTTGCCATGGATGGCGGGCATGTCGCCGTGATTGCCTTGTTGACCCGCTGAACACTCCATTACACCAACCATTAAAGGAATTTGCGCCCCATGCCTGTTTGTTTTGCGTCGTCCGCTTCTTTTTCTGCCACACCCGGCGGTGACAGCCCGGCTGTCGCGACGGCTTCTCTGTCCAAACCGGGCCACCCACGACTGGGGCGGCGACCGGGGCGGGTCGCCAGTCTGGTGGGGCTCGCGCTGGGCCTGCTCCTGTGTGGGCAGCCAATCGGCAGCATGGCCGGAGAACAAGCCAAAAGTGCCCCACTCAACGCAGAACATGTTGCGCAAACGGGGTCAGAAGAGGTAACCCGCAACGAGCAAGGCTTTCCCGTGCCACGCAAGGGACCGCTGGTGTCCGAAATGCGCGAAGATTTGACCCCGGAGGTTCCCGGTTCGGAGACCGTCATCCGCCGCTATGATGACTACAAGGGCAACACCATTCGGGAATTTTCGATCAACGGCATGTTGTTCCAGATTGAGGTGACCCCGGTTGGTGGTCCGACCTATTATTTGATCGATGTCGAAGGCAATGGGGTATTCCAGGAGCGGCGCATGGGTCCGCAGCCCCGTCTGATCGTGCCGCAATGGGTGTTGTTTCGTTTTTAGGCAGTGAATACCGCCGTCTTTGCCTTGCAGGGCTTTTATGCCTGCTATTTTGCGGTGTTGGGTGTCTGGGTTCCCTATTGGTCGCTGTACATGGCGGACCATGGCCATGGGGCGGCGGCCATTGGTCTGCTCATCTCGCTGTCCCTGGTCGCCAAGTTGTGTGGTCCGCCCTTGTGGGGGACGTTGGCTGACCAGGGCTCGCGGCACCGGGTGATTGTCGGCTCTTCTTTGGCCGCCGGGTTGGTTGCGGTGCTGTTTTTTTATGGCGAGAGTCTGCCGCTGTTGTTGACGGGCACGTTGGCACTCAGTCTGCTGCAAACGGCCCAGTTGTCGCTGGTGGAGGTCACCACCCTGGAGACCATCGACCACCACAATGATGCTGCTGGCCAAACGATCCGGCTGGATTATGGCCGGATTCGGGTTTGGGGTTCCTGGGGTTTTATCCTGTTTGCCCTGGGGTTGGGACCGCTCATTGACCGCTGGGGGTTGGCATTGGTGCCCTGGGTGTTGGCGGGTCTGTTGTGGATGGGGGCCGTATTTGCCCTCTTTTTGCCGCCTGGGCATCCCCACCCGCCCTCCTCCACGGTTGCCCCCGCGCTGTTTTCCCGGCCTGCGGTACGTTGGTTTTATCTGGCCGCGCTGTTCATGCAGTTTTCCCATGGAGCCTATTATGGCTTTTTCTCATTGCATCTGGCCGCACACGGCTTTTCCCGGGGTGCCATCGGTCTGATCTGGACGGTGGGGGTTCTGGCGGAGATTGTGTTGTTGCGCCATTCCGGTGCCCTGCTGGCCCGTTGGGGCGTGGCGCAGCTTTTGAGCTTGTCCATGCTGTTGGCGGTGGTGCGGTGGATGCTGTATGCGTTGCCGCCGGTTTGGCCGTTGTTGTTGTTTGGTCAACTGTTGCACGCCTTTACCTTTGGTGCGTTTCATGTGGCGGCGGTGCGCCGGACGTTTGATATGGCTCCTCGGGCCAGCCGGGCCACGGCGCAGGCCTGGTATACCGCGCTCTCTTTTGGCCTGGGAGGGGGCATGGGTGCGTTGGTCTGCGGCCAGTTGTATGACCCGATCGGCGCGGCGGGGTTGTTTATGCTCATGGCGGCGGGAGCCGCCGTCGGGTTGTTGGCCATGCGGCGCGCCTCGCGGTTGTTTGCGCAGGCGGGGGGGTGAAAAATTGCATAATTTTACCCTCCTGGACCGGAAGAAAATGGGCCAAGGGGTGGGTTTTGGCATGGTTCCGTATTGTCGGTATATATTGACATTTACCGACAAAATGGAATATTCTCCCGGCATGGAAACCGGATGGTGTCTGAGCATGGCACATAATCAATGATCAGCGATGTTCACACAATAAATTTGCTGACATGCCCGTTTCTTGCGTCCGAACATGTTGGTACGCTACGGGTGGCTCTTGACAAGAAATCGGCCTATCGGATAGAAGCTGGCCAAAAGAGATCTTCGAGGCGTTTCCTGGTTGAATCTCCCAACAAATCGCTCTACGATGGACGCCATGAAGATCACCTACGCCCCCGCCAAGGATCTCTGGAACACCGAAACGCGACAGCTCCCCTTTGATCGAGCGGCTGATTTTCAATGGCAGGATGCTTTAATCATGGAAGATCTCCGTCGTCCCTATCCAGAACGGCGGTTTGTGGCGGTGGGCTATCTGGACCAGCGTCTGCACGTTCTTTGCTTCACGCCTGCCGAAGGCGGCATACGGGTGATCCGTTTTCGCAAGGCCAATCGTCGAAAGGCACGCCAGTATGACAACCCCATTACCATTGACTGACGATGATGGAGAGGTCAGGGAACTGACGCGGGAGGATTTTGCGCGTATGCAGCCAGCGAGGGATGTTTTGCCTGCCATCCTGGGTGCTGATTTGGCTGCCGAATGCCTGGCAGAACGGGTTCCTCCTGCCATTCGCCTCGACGCGGACGTGCTCTCGGCCTTTCGCGCTTCCGGTCTGGGGTGGCAAACCCGGATCAATGAGGCCTTGCGCGATTGGCTCCAGTCGCATTCTTCCGCGTGACAGCAACCTGATACTCCAATATAAACTGGGACCGCCCTATGACGACACATTATGAAATCATCCTGTATTGGAGCGACGAGGACAAGGCGTTCGTCGCCGAAGTGCCAGAATTGCCGGGTTGTATGGCCGATGGTCCTACCCGTCGGGAGGCCATGGACAATATCGAACGGGTTATCGAAGAGTGGATCGAGACGGCCGCATCCCTTGGGCGAACCATCCCGGAAGCCAAGGGACGCTTGCTGTATGCCTGACCCTATAAACGAGACGGATGCATCCCCCTCTCTCCCGCTCTCCGCCGTTCTCCCCCCGGTAATTTTCCCTTTTACAGCGTGTGGTTCTGTTTGGTAAAGTAATGTATACTTTGTTCCAGGTTTCGATGGACCATCGGGTTTGGGTGGATTGACTGGCCGTGGGGGGGATTTTTATGCGCAAATTTTTCAGGACACTATTGAATCCAGCGCGCAAGCCGACCGAAGAAAAACCGACCGACGATCCGAAAGATCAGGAGTCGCGTGAGGATGGGGATTGTACCGTGCTGTTTGCCGCCGGCAGCCCCGGCTTGTCTGCGCCGATCCACGGTGCCTCCCATACCCCCGTGTCATCCCTGCCGTTGCCCTCCTCCATGGCCTCGTGTGCCAGGCTGATCGATCAGCGTGAGGCCGGTGGTCTGGGAGAGTTTCCCTTGACCAGCGCAGTCACCATGGTCAGTCGAAAAACCGAATGGGGAATGTCCAACGCCGACCTGCTGCTGATCAACGATGCGGGCATCAGTCGCAATCACGCCATCATCGAACTGCGCGGTTCCCAATTTTGTCTGCGCGATCTGGGCAGCGCGAATGGCACATATCTCAATGGCAAATCGCTGAAAACCGAAACCCCTTTGCAGAACGGGGATATCATCCGATTTCACAAATTCAGTTTCCGTTTTGTGCTGGCAGACATGAACTAAACCTCGGCGAAATATCGTCATTCCCGCGCAGGCGGGAATCCAGGAGGGCCAACAGGCCAAATGGATTCCCGCCTGCGCGGGAATGACGGAACAGGAAGTGTTACTGATGACCGCGTGCAGTACATTATTGATGGGGGCCGGGGGAGATTATCTCCCCCGGTGGGGTCCAGGGGCAACGCCCCTGGCGGGGTCTGGGGAAAAGCCCCGGAAAAACAAACCCTGGTGACCGCGTCAACGGGATGTTGCTGCAACATATTGTTTTGATTCGCACTCCTTTGATGACCCTGGCGGGGCTCCGCCCCGAACCCCGCCAGGGGCTTCGCCCCTGGACCCCACCAGGGGGATAATCCCCCTGGACCCCTGCACATTGGATAAAGGGGAAGAACATGTCGTATACGCCAGTCAAAATAGTCGATTTTCAAGAGACGCACGTTGCCGTCCTGGAACATCGGGGCGATCCCGCCTTGATCGACCACTCCGTGCGCACCTTTATCACCTGGCGCAGGAGCGTCGGCTTGTCGCCCGGAATCAGTGCCACTTTCAACATTTTCTACGGCCATCCGACGACCACGGCACCAGAAAATTTTCGGCTGGATCTCTGTGCCGCCACCGAGCACACCATTGCGCCGAACGACGCAGGCATTGTCGCCAGGCTCATTCCGGGCGGACGGTGTGCGGTGCTGCGCCATACCGGTTCCGACGAGGGTCTCGCCGCAGCGGCCTCTTACCTGTGCCGGGACTGGTTGCCACAAAGTGGCGAAGAACGGCGCGATTTTCCGTTATATTGCCAGCGTGTCCACTTTTTTCCGGAGGTTCCCGCCACGGCGGCCATCACGGATATCTTCCTGCCCCTGCAATAATATGACCCATACTGCAATGGTTTTGTCCCGCTCTGACCTGCGGACCATGCTTCGCCTGGTGCATGCTGTTTACCGTTTGCACCATCTGCCGGCCTATCAAGAACGGGTGGCGGCGGAACTGCCCGCCGTGGCGCGCTTTGATCCCGGTCATGAAGCGGTCATGATGGGCTATGATTTTCATCTCACACCCGACGGTCCGCGCCTGATCGAGGTGAATACCAACGCAGGCGGTGCCTTGCTGGCCTGCCGGGCCTATCATCCCCGGTTTCCGATGGGGTTTCTCGAAGGAACCAGCCGTTATCTGGCGGCCCTGCGGGCCATGTTTGCCCAGGAGATGGCCTTGTTCAGTGCCGGACGGGTGCCGCATCCGCGCCGGGTGATCATTCTCGATGAGGAACCGGAAAAACAGTTTTTGGCGGAAGAGATGACCGTGATGCGCGATCTGTTCCTCGCCTGGGGGGTGGAGGCCACACTCGCGGATCCCGGTGCGTTGCATATGAGCGAAGAAGGGGTCTTCTGGCAGGGTAAACCGGTCGATTTGATCTATAATCGCCATTGTGATTTTTATCTGGAGAGCCCGGCCCTGGCCGGATTGCGGGCGGCCTATCTGGCCGGTCGTGTCTGTCTGACCCCCAATCCCCACAGCTATGGCCTGCTGGCCGACAAACGGCGGCTGATTCTCTGGTCGGACGAGACCCTGTTGCGCCACCTGGGCATGACCGACCGGGAGCGGGCCACGCTGGGTGCGGTGGTGCCGTTTTGCCGTTTATTGGCCCAGATGGAGCCGGAATCGGTCTGGCTGGAGCGCAAACGGTGGGTGTTCAAGCCGGTGACCGCTTTTGGCAGTCGGGGCGTGCTGTTGGGTGACAGCATCTCCCGGCAACGGTTTCAGGCCCTGGATCTGCAGACCACTCTGGTGCAAGAATTTATGCCACCGTCGCGGGTGCCGAACACGCGCCTGAAAATGGATTGGCGATTGTTTGTCTATCGGAATGAACTTTTGGGGGTGGCCCCGCGTCTCTACCAGGGACAGGTGACCAATTTTCGTGAACCCGGCAGTGGTTATGCCCCGGTGCGCCTCTCGCCATAGGGTGACCGGACGCCGCCCGGAAAAAATCTTCGTCACGCTTTGCCTAGCGATTAATGGAAATGATACCATGCGCCGCGTGGGGGAGGTCTGTGATGATCCAATCGATAAAAAATCCAATGCGTATCCCAGGAGTGAGACCAGTATGACCAGGCAAGAAACACCCAATACCATGGAAGGCTTTCATGTGGAAGACCCCGTGGCCGCCTTTGTATCCTTCAGCCAAACGGGTGCCCCCAAACCGACCGGTGACGCCACCCTCCATCAAGAGGCGGTGTCGTTGGTACTGGACCGTCTCAGCCAGCGGCCCGGCCCGGTGCCATGCCACGGGAGCAACCCGGCATGATCATCCAGACCGTACAGGTAGAAAATTTATTCAAATACCGGGAACTTTCCCTGGTGGATCTGGCAGACAGGCGGCGCATTCTGCTGAGTGGGCCCAATGAATCCGGCAAAACCGCGATTGTCGAACTGCTCTGTCTGGGCCTGTTCGGGCGCACCACCGTCCTGGAACCGACCCAACTGGCCAAGGCAGTCAAATGGGGTGCCGGGCATGGTCAGGTTGCCGTCACCTTTTTGGGCTCCGATGGTCTGGGTTATACCGTCTTCCGGCTGATCGACCAGACCGGCCAGAGTCAGGCCAGCCTGTGCCGGGCGGGCGAGACCGAACCCTTGGCCACCGGGGTGGCAGCGGTGGATCAGGCGGTGGTGACGTTGGCTGGATTTGACTTTCGGCACTATCGGGAGACCCTGTTGCTGGCGCAAAACACCCGTGACGATGCCGCCAGCGCGACAACCCTGCGCACCCTGGTCGGGGTAGCCGATCTGGAAGAGCTGGCCAAGGTGTTGCAGCAGGAACTCGCGGTCATTCAGGGTCATATCGAACGGGTGGACGGGTCCATACAGACCGTGCAGGCACAACGGACCACCCTGAATGTGCAGGAACCACACCTGGGCGCGTTGGCCAGGGAACAACAAGAGGCCCAGGTCCGCGTGACCGCCATCGCTCAGGAGCGGGAACGCTGGCATGTGTTGGCGACCGGGATGCAACAGTGTGCCGGTACCATCGAAATCGCCGCCGGGCAGTTGTTGCAGTGTGGCATGGCCTGTACCCTGGAGATCTGGCAGGAGCGGGTCAATGCATTGGAGGAGGCACTGCGCGCCATGGATACCCTGTGTCAGGCCCATCAACTGGAGATGGTGCCGGGTGGCGGGTGGCGCATCGGACTGGACGATCTGAACCGTGCGTTGTCCCAGGCGAAGACCATTCTGGAACAGGTGGCCGAGCATCGGCATCGCCTGCTCGTCTGGTTGGGGGAGGTTCCCGGCCCGGCCGAGGCGGAGACGCTGCAAAAGGAAGAGGTGCAGAGACAGGAGGCCGTCGAGCGGTATGCCAAACAGCGCACACGCAGCGGAAAATGGGTTTTGATGATTCTGGCGTTGGCCTTCCTGTTCGGGGGAAGTGCCGGTCTCTTGCGTTATGGGGAGGACTCCTTCCTGGCGCAAGCCCTGCTCGCCTGGCTGAAAGAGGGCTATCCCCAGTGGGGTGCCCTCCATGTGACCGGCCTGTTTTTGATGGCGACCTCCTGGCTGTTGTTGGCCAGCAATCTGGCGGCGCGTTATTTCCGGCTGGGCAGGGAGATAAAAGGGCATAACCGGGCACGGGATGGCTTGCGTGCCCGTGCCGCCTCGGCGCAGGAGATGATTCAGGGGATGGATCAGGCCGCCCAGGAACCGCTGCCCCGGCAAGTGGTCGCGTTGGAGCGTTTGACCACGGACGAATGGCACGATGCGTTGTTGCAGTGGGCCAACACGGAGGGGCTGATCCTGCTGGAAGAAGAGGCGCAGCAGACCTTTATGGCGCAACTGCGGGGATATGGGGAGGCCTTTCGGCAGGAAGTGGCCGATTATGATGCCGATCTGACGGCACAACGCCAGGCCTCCCAACAGGAGGAGAAAGGTCTGGCAGAGACCATCGTCCAGTTGGAAAAAGAGATGGCACAGGAGCAGGGACGGCGGCTGCGGGATCAGGAACTGCGTACCGAAGAGGCAGAATGGGAGGCGGAAAAGGCGCGTCATCTCCATCAGGTGGCGGTGCGACGGGTGGCCCATGAACTGTTGCAAGGGACCTGTCAGACATTATCGGCGCGTTTCAACCAGGCGTTGTGTCATTTCATGGCGCAGGTGGTACCACTCTTTACCCAGGGACGGTATCAGCAGGTACGGATAGACGAACGCTTGCAGGTGACGGCCTTTTCCAGAGACAAACAGGATTTTGTCGATTTTGACGAAATTTCCACCGGGGTACGGTATCAACTGTGGTTGGCGGTCCGCTTGGCCTTGGCCCAGGCGTTGGCCGCCCGCGTGGGTTGTGCCCCGCAATTCATGGTGTTGGATGAACCGTTTGTCTTTTTTGATGGCCAGCGCACCCAGGAATCCCTGGCGGCCTTGTTGCGGGTGGGTGGGCCGATCACGCAGATATGGATCACGGCCCAGACGTATGCAGAGGGTGTTTATGGGGCGGAAGATTTGCCCATAGCGTGCACCTGTCACGAAGAGACCTTGGTGGTTCAGGGGGGGTGAACCGGTCCTCCCGCCAGGGGCTTTGCCCCTGGACCCCACCGGGGGGGATGATCCCCCCCGGACCCCCGCAATCATTATAATGATTAAAAAAAAAGGGTGGGGGGGTCTGGGGGGGCGGTTCTCCGCCCCTCCAGCAAACCCTCCACCAATGCCACTGCCTCCCGCTCCCCCTCCGGCGGCAACCAATGCAGATCGGCCTCCTTGCGCAACCAGGTCATCTGCCGCTTGGCATAGCGTCGACTCTCCCGCTTGGCCCATTCCACCGCCTCCGCCAACGCAATCTGACCGGTCAGATGGGGAAAAAGCTGTCGATATCCCACCGCTTTCATGGCGGGCAGCGCAGGATCATACCCGGCGACCAACAGTTGACCCGCCTCTGCCAACAATCCCTGCGCCAGCATTGCCTCAAAACGGGCCTCGATGCGGGCATAGAGCAAAGCCCTCGGCCAGAGACGGGCCATCTTGAGAATGGCAAAAGCGGGCGGTGGCGGTTGTTCCTGCTGCCATTGACTGAGTGGACGCCCCGTGACCGCCTGCACCGCCAACCCCTGGGTAATGCGTTGCCCATCTTCCAGCGACAATCGGGCCGCCAGGACCGGGTCCACTTGGCGCAACCGTTCGTGCAAAACCGGCCAACCCAGTCGTTCGCCCTCCGCACGAAACGCCTGGCGAATGGCGGGATCCATGGGTGGAATCACCACCAACCCCTGTTCCACCGCCCGAAAATAGAGACCACTGCCCCCGACAAACAGCGGAATCCGTCCCCGCTGCTGGCAATCGCAAACCACCGCCCAGGCGGCTTCCCGATACCGGTCGGCACTATAGGGTTGGTCGGGCGTGGTCACATCCAGCAAATGATGCGGCACCTGCTGCCGTTCCTGGGCCGTCGGCTTGGCGGAACCAATCTCCAACCCGCGATACAACTGCACCGAATCGGCGTTGACAATTTCCAGCGGGAACTGCTTGGCCAACGAAAGAGCCAGGGAGGATTTGCCCGAAGCGGTCGGGCCCATGAGAAAAATCAGGCGAGGAGAAGGCATGACTGACCATTGAGGATGTGCCTGGAGTGGAGATTGGGGGCTTTGCCCCCAAACCTCCACTGGAGGAGATCTCCTCCCCCAGTCCCCCATAACACGCTTGGCAAAGAGACTATCCGCGCGCCTTCAACCAATTGGAGATGGCAGGTGGAACCTCTTTCTGGGCACGCCCACTGACATAGATGCCAATGTGTCCGCCCTTGAAGGTAAACTCCGAGTAGTCCGTGCTGCCCACCAACTCCTTGAGTATCCGGGAGGCGGCTGGCGGTACCAGATGGTCCTGCAAGGCATACACATTAAAAACCGGCATGGTAATATTTTTCAAATCCACCCGCTGGCCACCAATCACCACCTCGCCCTTCACCAGACCATTGCGCTGGTAAAAGTCCTTGATGAATTGACGAAAAGCCTCGCCCGCCTGATCCGGCGAATCGAAGATCCATTTTTCCATGCGGAGAAAATTTTTCAACTGCTCCGGTTTGTCCAGCAGATCCACCATGTCCAGATATTTTTGCCCACCCAAACGGTACGGGTTCATGGACAAAAAGGTGAAATTCAACAGATCGCCCGGAATGTTACCCAGGGTGTCAACCAGTTGGTCCACATCCAGTTTTTGTGCCCAGAGGCTCAGCAGGTTGTCCGGCGTCTGAAAATCCACCGGCGTCACCGTCGTCACCAGATTGCGCACCTTCTCGGGATGCAGGGCACTGTAACAGATGCTGAAGGCACCCCCCTGACAAATACCCAACAAGTTGATCCGATAAAGATCGTGCGCCTCGCAAATGTGCTGGACACAGCGGTGGATGTAACCATTGATATAGTCATCCAACCCCAAATACCGGTCAGAACCATCGGGATAGCCCCAGTCGATGAGGTAGACATCCATCCCCTCATCCAACAGCCCCCTGATCAGGGAACGGTCTTCTTGCAGATCCGCCATGTACGGCCGGTTCACCAAGGCATAGACCACCATAACAGGCACCCGATGCCGTTTTTCCACGCGAGGCTGATAGCGATAAAGTACCAGCTTGTCTTCCTTGTAGACGGCATCCCGGCTGCTCACACCCTCCGAGATCGGCCCAGTCTCGCTCAACGAGGTCATGCCCGCCATCAGCTTTTTGTTGAATTGCAGCAACTCATCAGCCGCTTGCTGCGGGGTCACGGTAAATGGAAACATCCGTTATTCTCCTTTCTTGGCATCTGTTGCCACAGGGGCTGGTCCACCCTTTTCCTGTGTGACGGGACGCGCCTTGGCCGCAGCCGTCTTTTTCTCCTGATGACCATGCGCATCAGACTGCGTGGACTCCAACAGAGCCTTCATATCAGCCAGTTCCTGACGCAGGTTACGCACATCCAACCGATCCAGATCATCCCGAATGGAACGGAGTTCCGCACTGTGATCCTGGGCAGTCAATGTCTTGGCTTGATCCTCCAGACGTTGCACCCGCCGTTTCAGGTCATGCACCTGACGATGGGCACTGTCCAACTCCTTCCGCGTCGGCATGTTGAACGTGGCCAGCATCCCGTCCACAGAAGTCTGGACATAGTTCTGGACACGCACCATGGCATTCACCATGCGGGAGTTGGCCTCTTGATACTCCTGACCACGAACAAACGCGGCATTGACCTCTTCCGAACAATCCACCCACAACACATACAACTCACGCATGGTCTCAATGGGGGTGTTGGACGCACCGCGCTCCAACAATTTCTTGTGCAGCAGATCCAGAGCCTTCACGTTGACCTGATTGGACAGCGTCTGGAACTCCTGTGAAGCCTTTTGATAGGCCAAGAGATCCCGCATGCCAGCCTGCATCCGCTCCTGCTTTTCCCGGGTCAAACCCAGACCGGGGATCGCCAACATCTGCTGCATCCACTCGGCCCCCGCACCCTGCTGCCACGGGAAGGCCTGCTCCCCACCCATGATGGCCTGCAATACGGGGTTGGATGCCATTCCAGAAGAGAGACTGGAAAACATCGGATTATCTTTGAGCATATTCGTCCAGGCCTGCAAAGGCTGACTCCAGGCCGCCAAAGGATTCATCACGGCAGCCATATCGCCCTGCCCCATGAACAATGACTTCGCCTGCTGAATCGCCTGATCCAGACCCTTGGTCCAATCCGTACCGCCCTGCAGACCTTCACCCATCTTCTGCAAGGTTTGAAAAATTTCCTTGCTCATCTGCACAAAGCCGCCCGCCGCCGACATCATATTGTTCATGACATTTTTCTCGGGTCCGGCCACGCCTGGGAAAAAAGCTCCCAGAGAGCGCGTCCACTCTTCCATCGGGTTGGTCTGGGTGTTCTGCCGCATCCACGGCATCGCCCACGGAGACGCACCGCCCCCTGAACTACCCCCACCCATGACCTGCTGCAACCACTGCATGGGCCATTGCGCCGCACCATCCATGCCCGGAACTCCCGAAAAACCGCGATTGGGCTGCATGTGTTCGCCCGCCATGGCGATCCAATCGTTCCAGATCTTTCGCTGCAGTTCGGTCCAACCCTGCATCCAATCTACCGAAAACGCGTCATTCGCCATACTTCACCTCCCTGATTTGATCCATCCATTGGAAATGGCCCTCACTTATTGCCAGCCTTGACCTGCTCCACAATCTCGTTCAGATCCTGCTCGATCAGATCTTTCAACTCTTCCTGACTGCGGGAGAGCAAATCCATGGTCTGCCGGGCACTGTCCACCATCAGCTTGCCCACTTCCGCCACCAGATCCGCCTGGGCACTGACCACATCCTGAACCGATTTGAGACCACCCAAACCCTTGATCTGCTTGGAACTGACACTGACAAACGACTCGGCGGCACTCACCTGCTGCTTGGCCAGCTCTTTCATGGTGCGCTCGTTAACCTTCTGCAAACCGGCAATGGAGTTGACCATCTTCCGAGTGACATCCGCAACCTGCTCAGCAACTTTCTTGTCCATTTTAATTCCCCTGTTTCCTGTAAGGTTCATATGTACAACACCTACGAAACGACCGCATCGCAGCATTGTTGCGGTGCAGCATAACCCTCCCTCGACACCCTTGTCAACCTCTTTTTTCACGCATTATGACCCACTGGCGTATTTTTTACGCCGTCACGCCGCCCCATCCCGCTCTTTTGCGGGGGGAACCTGGTCGATAGCCAGGTTGATGGGCAAAAGAGAGGCCCAAAACTCGATATTTTTTTGGGTCAAGGTGTTCAACAATCCCACCGGGTCAATGGTGGTATGCAGTTGGTTTTGCTGTTCAACGAACAGACCGACGCTCCGCGTCAGATATTCGCCCAACACCCCCTGCAACGCACCACCATAGAAGCGGATGATCTGTTGCAAAACCTCCGTTGAGAAAACCGGGGCACCATCATTCTCCGCTTCGCTGATAATCTGCAACAGTATGTTGTGCGTGATTTCCTCTCCGCTCTGTTTGTCCACCACCTGGAAGGGAATATTGTCCAGCACCAACTGCCGGATCCCTTCCAGGGTGACGTAGGTGGAACACTCCGTATCGTACAAACGACGATTTGGATATTTACGAATTACTCTCATGCGTACACGGCCCCGCTTGGTCCCACTGGGACCGGGAATCAATGGATGAACTGACCACCATTGACATCAATGTTGGCTCCGGTGATGAAGCCCGCATCCTCATGGACCAAAAAGGCGATGACCCGGGCAATTTCGTCCGGCCGACCGAGACGTCCCACCGGAATCTGGGCCACAATCTTCTTCAATGCCTCTTCCGGAATCTTTTTGACCATTTCGGTACCGATATAACCGGGAGAAACGGAATTGACCGTGACGCCCTTTCTGACCCCTTCCTGGGCAATCGCCATGGTAAAACCATGAATGCCCGCCTTGGCCGCCGAATAGTTGGCTTGACCAAACTGACCCTTGCGACCATTGATGGAGGAAATATTGACAATACGGCCATAACCACGATCCAGCATCCCGACGAACACCTGCTTGGTGACATTGAAGGCACTGGTCAGGTTGGTGTCGATCACATCATTCCAGTTCTGCTCGGTCATGTTTTTCAACTGGGCATCCCGGGTAATACCGGCGCAGTTGACCAGAACATCCACCGGTCCGACCTCTTTCTCGATCAGTTCCATGGCATTCTTGCACGACGTAAAATCGGTGACATCGCAATCGTAGACGCGAATATCAAACCCTTCCTCTTTCCGCAACCGTTTCCACTCGTCCAGATTGGGGCACTCGAAAACCGGCGCACAGGTCACCACCACACGGTACCCTTCGCTGGCCAATCTCTTGCTGATCTCCGTACCGATACCACCAGCACCACCCGTCACCACTGCAACTCTTCCACTCATGATTCATTCCTTTTGCAAAAGTCGGTTAACAAAAAACACTCTTAATCGGTCACTTATGACCGCTCGACCGCCAGGGCCACGCCCATACCACCCCCCACACAGAGGGTAGCCAATCCGCGACGCACATCACGACGCACCATCTCGTGCAGCAGGGAGACCAGAATGCGGGCACCCGAAGCACCAATGGGATGGCCGAGCGCGATGGCCCCACCATTCACATTCACCTTGGCCATATCCCACCCAAAGGCCTTGTTGACGGCCATGGCCTGCGCTGCAAAGGCCTCATTGGCCTCAATCAGGTCCAGGTCAGCCACCGACCAACCCGTCTTTTCCAATACCTTGCGCACCGCCGGAATGGGACCGGTACCCATGATCCTGGGATCCACCCCCGCACTGGCATACGCCACCACCCGCGCCATGACGGGCAGACCCAACGCTTTGGCCTTCGCCAAAGAACTCACCAGCACCACCGCCGCCCCGTCGTTGATCCCGGAGGCATTGCCAGCCGTCACGGTACCCGCCTTGTCGAAGGCAGGCGACAGACCAGCCATCGCTTCCAGCGTGGCACCATGGCGCGGAAATTCGTCCGTGTCAAAGATGATGGGGGGTTTTTTGCGCTGCGGAATCTCTATGGGAATAATTTCGCTCTGAAACCGATTGCTTTTTTGCGCAGCTTCCGCCTTTTGCTGCGAAGAGGCGGCCAGGGCGTCCTGCTCCTGCCGGGTGATATTAAATTCTTTGGCCACATTTTCGGCCGTGATACCCATGTGATAATCGTTGAACGCATCCCACAGGCCATCGGTGATCATGCTGTCCGTCAGTTTCCACTCGCCCATCCGCGTACCGTTGCGGGAACCGGGCAACACATGCGACGACATGCTCATATTTTCCTGACCACCCGCCACGATCAGTTGGGCATCGCCACAACGGATGGCCTGCGCCGCCAGGGCAACCGCTTTCAGCCCACTGCCACACACCTTGTTGATGGTCATGGCTGGCACCGTGATGGGAAAACCCGCCTTGATGACCGTCTGGCGCGCTGGATTTTGTCCCAATCCGGCGGTCAATACCTGGCCCAGAATCACTTCATCCACCTGGTCGGATGCCACCCCGGCCCGTTTCAGAACACCAGACAGCACCTGACTACCCAGCTCCACGGCAGAAGTGTTTGATAAAGTACCCAAAAATTTGCCAACGGCACTGCGCCCGGCGGCAATAATGACAGCTTCCTCCATCTTGAATCCTCCCGAACCGTAACATAAAAAGACATCCCCGCTTCCGTCCGTATTTTTAGCAGGTTTTGGTGTCCTTTGGGAAGGAGTTTACTTGCGATAGCTTGTATTTTTTACGGAATAATAAATTTATTGATGGGTTAAACCGCACCTATTCCGGAATGCGTAGTTTCCGTCATCCCCGCGAAAGCGGGGATCCAGGTTTCGCAGTCTCCGTCATCCCTGCGTAGGCGGGGATCCAGATCTCGCCGGTACCACCTGGATTCCCGCCTGCGCGGGAATGACGAAAAGGGCGGCATCGCATGGCCATCCATCGGGCCTGGATTCCCGCCTGCGCGGGAATGACGTTTGAAAAACTACGCATCCCATGCTGGGTGCGGTTTAAACCGCATACATCCCGGGATACGCCGTTTTTCGGGGCTTCGCCCCAGACCCTACCAAGGGCTTTGCCCCTGGACCCCACCCTACCTTATGCACACATCTTTTGCAGGGGTCTGGGGACCGTCACGGTCCCCGGTGGGGGTTTGGGGGCGAAGCCCCCAACGGGTTGATATTATATGCCTTGGGGGGGCTCTCCCCCGGCCCCACCCCGGGCCTCTCCCCCTGCACCCCCCAGGGGGGATAATCCCCCTGGACCCCTATAACTGCACAATATGCTTCGGATTTTTTATCAGCATAAAGATGTGTGCATAGGGTAGGGACCCCACCAGGGGGATGATCCCCCTGGACCCGCAGAACCATGTCACCACCCCGGCAGCAAGAATTGACTTCCAGTGTCGTTATCTGGCAGAATCACCAGGATTGGCAACGGTCAACCGGTACGCCAAACCGGACATTTATTCTCATGGGCAACCAGCACAATGACACCCTCTCCCCATTTGCCCAGCATTTTTGTCTCCATTGCCGCCTACCGGGACGCGGAGTGTCCAGCCACCTTGCACAATCTGTTCGACAAGGCGCGCCACCCGCAACGGGTAACCGCAGGCGTCTTGTGGCAGGTGCTGCCCGGCACCGATGACGACTGTCTGGCCGTTCCCGCCGCCTATGCGGATCGGATACGCGGCCTGCAGGTGGATGCCCGGGAAAGCCTGGGTGCCTGCTGGGCCAGAAGCCGCATTCAGCAAGAGCTGTGGAACAATGAGGATTATTTTTTACAGATCGACAGCCATTCCCGGTTCTGCCAGGACTGGGACGAACGATTTATCGAAACCTTGCAGCACTGCCCCTCCGCCAAGCCCGTACTGTCCACCTATCCGCCGGGCTACAGACCCCCCGATCAGCTCGGTGCACCGTGTATTGCCTACCTGGTCGGTGGCCACTTCAACCAGGATGGCATTCTTTTTATTGTGTCCCGGACCATCCCCATGGCGGCGACGCCCACCCAACCCATACTGGGTGCCCTGGTCAGTGGCGGTTGTCTGTTCGGGCGGTCTGTAGCCCGGCGGAGAGGTGGACAGTACGGGATTGGCGGAGGGGCAGTGCTGCAG
>JADFYM010000299.1 GCA_015233035.1 Magnetococcales bacterium | reverse complement strand
GACCTACCAGGGCAAACCCCTTGCGGTCTGAAGGAGGGTTCCGAATTTCCGCTGTGCACCAGTAGTTTCCGTCATCCCCGCGAAAGCGGGGATCCAGGTTTCGCAGTCTCCGTCATCCCCGCGTAGGTGGGGATCCAGATCTCGCAGGTACCACTCTGGATTCCCGCCTGCGCGGGAATGACGTTTGAAAAACTGCGCGTCCCATGCTGGGTGCGGTTTATAAGCAATTATACAGGATTCAATCTTTTTTCCCCTTGTCCGGTCCACCAAGAAAATGATGCCTACCCCCTTGTTTACCACCCACGACCCGGAACAGACGGACGACAGCATCGCCCGCCAACCCGATTCGGACGCCTTGCGGGCCAATTTGCGTGAGACCTCGGTCGACCGGATCCTGATTGATCCGCGCCAGGAGGTGTTGCGCACGGTTGTTGGCCGTGACGCGGGCATTCTCAAAATGTTGGATCGCCTGCTGACCGAATGGAACCATCCCTTTCGGAACTGGCGCATTCTCTTGCCGGAATTGCGTGGGTTTGTCCTTAAACAGGCCACCCGGTTCATGGCGGACCAGCGGGGTGCCGACTGTTTCGCGTTGTTTTGTGACCTGTTTCTGGACGCCTTGAACGCGCTGCACCAGGAGTCGTCCGCCCATCTCGCCCTGGAGGGGTTGACCGCTTACATTGAAAAAATGGCGACCTTGCTGACGCAGCCCTCGCACAAAAGCCGCCTGCCGGAATATGCCCCCGCCTTTGATCGGGTCTTTCAGGCCCTGGCGGCCCTGCCGGAAGAACGCCTGTTGCTGCTCGTCCAGACCCATCATCCCTTGCGCCGCACCGTTACCCTCCTGGTCAACAGCCAACCGGCGCAACCCCTCCTTCCGGCCGACGCAACGCTCGACCCCCGGCCCATCTGCCGTTTGGCCATTCGCTCCCTGTCGATCACCTACCGGTATTGGTTGCAGCAATCCGACCCGGACTGGTTTGCCGTCCTGGGCACCGATCCGTGTGAAGAGATTTCCCACCGCGCCTTGCAGGATTCGCTGACCACTCTGGAGGCGTTGGCCACTCAGCCCCATGACCAGGCCCTGATCCGCCGTCTCGCCGAATTGACCACCTTCACCGATATTGTGCGCGCCTACCGCATGGCCGCCGAACGACTGGGACAGACCACCGGTGACTCCTCCAACACCGATCAACAGATTATCGAGGAACGCAAGCTGAGATTTTTGTTCCATATCATGGAGACAGAAGGACTCTCCCTCATCCATGAGGAGACCCTGCGGGAGATCAACCGCAGTCTGGTCCACCTGGTGGAGTTGGAACAAAGCTTTGAGGAGATCCACGGCTCCTTTTTGCGGGCATTCTTTTTTCTAAAGACTTATGTCGTCAAATATCCGCGCACCGCCTTGCAGAGCATCGAGGTTTTGGGGGCCGAGGTGTTCAAACATGACAACAGTCTGTTGGTGGAGGCTTTTCTGGATCAGGTGGTGCGTTTCGGGTTTCAGTATAGTGCCTTCAAGGGGGTGGGGCATGATTGGCAACCTTTGTGCAATCCATCGCATCTGTACAATATTCGGGTGTGGCTCAACCTGATCGTCCACAATCCCAAATGGTCTTCCACCCTCTTTTCCGCCCTGATCATCAATCTGAAATTGAGCGGTGTCCTGATCCGGGATACCGACATGTTCCAGAAAGAGGTCACCAACCTGCTCAACAGCGATATTCGACCCATTTACAATCTGCTCAAACAGTTTACCCGGTTGTTGCCGGTCTATTATAACGAGATCGGGGCTGAAGGCGAACTGCGTGAGGTCTCCACCGAACTGGACGAAATTTCCCACCGGCAGGATCATCTGATCCACTTTTTGCGCAAGCAGTGTCATGTGGAGAGCACCAACCGGATTGTGGATCTGGTGCAAAATATATTTCTCTATTGGCAATCGGGGCAGCGGGTTGTGCTGGAGGAGGTGGTTTCGTCCGCCATTTTGCAAGACCTGGAACCGGCCGGTCCCTGGTTTGACGGGGTCCATGCCCTGGTGGTGACGCTCTGTACCAGGGGGGCTCCTCTGAGTTGGCCCGATGCCACCTTGCAGGCCCACCTGCTGACCTGTAGCGAATTTGCCGAGGCCGACCGCCGCCGTGTCGCCCTGCTCATCCGTCTCTACCATCTGCTGGATCTCAAATATAATCTGGGCTTTCTGGGCATTCGTGCCCCCCTGTTGCAGGCCATCCAGCATGGCATTCCGCAACTGGCACCCCTGCTGGAGGTGTTGGATCAGGGGGTGACGGGCTATCCGCGCCTGGAAGCCATCCTGGATGCCCTGGAAATTTTGCAGGAGCGCATTCTCAGTCCCGAAATTTTTCCGGCCCGTGAGGAGATTTATCAAAAACGCCATATTGCCGTGGATATTCCCTCGGTATACGGTTATTACCAGGAGTTGAAATTTGATGCCCTCGCCCTCAGTTTTCGTCTGGAAAATTGGGCCAAGGTGGATCTGGAACAGTTGAGCGAGCGCATCCCGGAGACCTTTGTCACCCGGGCCACCTTTTTCCGGGTGGCCAAATATCTCAAGGTCTTTCTGCGTGCCCTGAAGGTGGATGGCGTGGTCTCCCGCCGGATGGAAAACATGTGTGAAGTGCTGGACCGTTTTCTGGAGTTAAACCAGTTTTCGTTTCATCAATATTTGGATATTTTTCGCAATTTTTCCGAAGGGGTGAAGGATATTATCCACACCTATTATACCAGCCATCATCGGGACAATCTGGCCACCATTATCACCATGATTCCCAGTGAACTGTTGTTGCCTCGGTATGCGGCCCTCAAGGATGAGGATGAAATGGCCACGCTGGAACGGATCAGCGAGGCATTTTTGCGTGATCTGATTGCCGAAACATTTGGCTTGCAGGCGTTTGATCTGATGATCACCCGCATTCGTCATATTTTGCTGCACCAGCAGGAGGCCATGGCACCCGAGATGCTGACCGGCATCATGACCTATGATCCGGCCAAGCTGTTTTGTCCCATTCACAGCCCGAATCCGCACACCCGCAATCTGATTCATTTGGGCAACAAGGGGTTCAATCTGGTGGAGTTGGTGCAGTGTGGGGCGACGGTGCCAGCCGGGGTGATTTTGACCACCGAATTTTTTCGTTGTCAGGAGGTGGTGCAATCCTATCTGCCCGCCCAGCAGGATTTTTTGGACCGTTTGCGCCAGCAGGTGGCCCAGTTGGAGGCCGAAACCGGGATGCAGTTCGGGCAACCGGAGCGGCCGTTGCTGCTTTCGGTGCGGAGTGGGGCGTTGATCTCCATGCCGGGGATGATGCAGACCATCCACAATGTGGGGATCAACGAGGAGATTGTGGCGGGCATGGCCCGGAGTACCGGGAACGGCTTTTTTGCCTGGGACAATTATCGCCGTTTTATTCAATCCTGGAGCATGTCGTTCAATGCCCCGCGCAGTGCCTTCAGCGACCTGATGTGGGCGGCCAAAATTCGGCATGGGGTGCAGAAAAAGCGGCAGTTCGGGGCCGGGCAGATGGCCGAGCTGGCGCGCGCCTATCATACCGAGGCCTTGCGTCTGCAAATTCCCATTCCCACCGACCCGTGGCAGCAACTGTTGGCGGCCATTCTGCAAGTGATTGTCTCCTGGAATTCGGTCAAGGCCAAGGCCTATCGCAACATTATGGACATTGCCGATGATTGGGGGACGGCGGTGGTGTTGCAACAGATGGTGTATGGCAATCTGCATGATCAATCCGGTTCTGGTGTCTTGTTCACGGCTCATCCGCACCGCAAGTTGGACCGGGTTTTGTTGTGGGGGGACTATACGGCGGGCAATCAGGGGGAGGATATTGTCGGCGGTCTGGTGATGACCAATCCCATCTCTCTGGAACAGACCCAGTATGACCGGCGGGATCCCGCCACCAGTCTGGAGGTCTGTTTCCCGGATATTTATCGCAAGTTGCGGGAGATGGCCCAGCTTTTGGTCTACAAGCAGGGCTGGAATCCGCAGGAGATTGAATTCACCTTTGAGGGTCCGCAGGCCGACGACTTGTATCTGTTGCAAAGCCGGGACATGCTGACGACCAAGCATGGGACGGCGGTGTATCATCGTTTTCGGGATACGCCGGAATTGAAACAGAGTCGTCTGGCCCGTGGTTTGGGAGTCAGTGGGGGGGCGTTGTGTGGGCGGGCGGTATTCAATCTGGAGCAGATTCAACGTCGCCGGGCGGCGGATCCCAAGGTGCCTTTGATTCTCATTCGGTATGACACCGTGCCGGACGACATCAAAGAGATTTTTCTGGCCAATGGTTTGCTGACCACCCGAGGTGGGCAAACCTCCCACGCGGCCATTGTGGCGGCCCGGCTGGAAAAGACCTGTGTGGTAGGCTGTGCCAATTTGACGATCAGGCAGGTGGTTGGCACCGCCACCATCTATTGCGAGGTGGGCGCGGAAACCATTCATGAAAACGATGAAATCAGTATCGATGGCAGCACGGGATTGCTGTTCAAGGGGCGGCATCCGATCCAGTCCAGTGTGGTGAGTGGGCTTTAGACCAATTCCATTATACACATCGCAAAAAATTGTTATTATCCATGGGGGTCCGGGGGAGATTATCTCCCCCGGTGGGGTCCAGGGGCAACGCCCCTGGTGGGGTCCGGGTGCTTCGCCCCGGAAAACAAACCCCTGGTGATGGAGTGAACAAGATGTTGCTACTACTGGCTCAACCAACCTGATTTGACAGGTTCTGAAAATGGTTGCGGGTCCAGGGGGATCATCCCCCTGGCGGGTCCAGGGCAGAGCCCTGGTGGGGTTCGGGGCAAAGCCCCGGAAG
>JADFYM010000298.1 GCA_015233035.1 Magnetococcales bacterium | reverse complement strand
CCTTCGCGGGAATGACGAGCGAATTTCGTGTCATACCCATTCCCGTCATGCCCGCGAAGGCGGGCATCCAGGAGAGTTCGTGGACGAAACGATGATCAAGGCCCCTGTTGCGTGATTCAGGGTGATCGGTCGGAATAAGTGTGATAGAATAATTGTCCATTTCGTTTTCTCAGGAGGGGCTGCCATGGCCATTGCCGCATTTGATACACTGGAATTTGTTGAATCCCTGGAAGCGTCTGGATTCACCAAGCAACAATCCAAAGGCATGGTCGTTGCCTTCAAAGGGGATATCGTCGATCTCAAGGGGGATCTGCGTGAACTGGGCTCCCGTCTGGACCGCCGGATAGATGGCGTCATGGGTGAACTCACGCTCGTCAAATGGATGCTCGGTCTGCTCGTGGGTGGTGTGACCGCCATCATTTTCAAGACATTTTTTGCTTAAGCCATGTGCGGCATTATCGGTGTCATCGGCGAACGCAACGCCACGCCCATTCTGGTGGAAGGGCTGCGGCGGTTGGAATATCGGGGTTATGATTCGGCAGGGATTGCGGTGCTCCGGGGGGATGACCTGCAACTGGCGCGGGTCAAAGGCAAATTGGCCCGGCTGGAAGAATATCTGGCCGAACATCCCTGTACCGGTTGGGTGGGCATTGGCCACACCCGCTGGGCCACCCACGGTCCACCCACCGAAGAAAACGCCCATCCCCATACCTCGGCCCGGGTGGCGGTGGTTCATAACGGGATTATTGAAAACTACCAGTCCCTGCGCAAAGCATTGCAACAGGAAGGCTGCGTTTTCCAGTCGGCCACCGATACGGAGGTGGTGCCCCACTTGATCGAGCGGGAATTGCAGTTGCACCCTGGACGGGGGGCGGTGGAGGCGGTGCGGGCGGCGGTGCAGCAACTGGAAGGGGCCTTTGCCCTGGGCATTCTCATCCGGGGGGAAAGCGATCTCCTGCTGGCCGTGCGGCGCGGTTCGCCCTTGCTGGTCGGTTTGGGGGAGGGAGAAAATTTTATCGCCTCCGATGCGGCCCCGTTGGTCCCCTATACCCGCCGCATGATTTTTCTGCAAGATGATGATGTGGCCGTCTTGCGGCGCGAAGGGGTGGTGATCATCGGCCTCATGGATGGGCAGGTGCTGCAACGACCGGTCAAATATTCCCAGGTCAGCGCGGCCTTTACCGACAAATGGCCGTATCGGCACTATATGCAGAAGGAAATTTTTGAGCAGCCGACCGTGCTGGGCGAAACCTTGAAAGGGTTGATCGATGCCGCCGAGCGGTGTGTCCAGTTGGGCACCGGGTTGGAACAGGCTCTGGCTGCGGTGCGGGCGGTCAACATTGTGGCCTGCGGTACCTCCTGGCATTCCGGGTTGGTGGGGCGGTACTGGATCGAACAACTGGCCCGCGTGCCGGTGAGCGTCGATATTGCCTCCGAATATCGCTATCGGGAGCCGCCGACCATACCGGATTCCATCACCATCGTGATTTCGCAGAGTGGCGAGACGGCGGACACCCTGGCGGCGTTGCGCTTTGCCCGCCAGAGTGGTCAGGTGGTGTTGGCCATTGTCAATGTGCCGGAGTCCACCATTGCCCGCGAGGCGGATTTTGTCCTGTATACCCAGGCCGGACCGGAGATCGGGGTGGCCTCCACCAAGGCTTTTACCACCCAATTGCTGGTGCTGGCCTGTCTGGCGGTGGCGTTCGGCAAGGCGCGGGGCGGGGTGGATGCCGGACAGGAGCGGCACATGGTGGAGGAATTGCTCCATATTCCGGCCATGATGGAACAGGTTTTATTGCAGGACGAGGCCATTCACGCCCTGGCACGGGTCTGGATGCATGCCCCCGGTTTTCTCTTTCTGGGTCGTGGCACCTGTTTTCCGGTGGCCTTGGAGGGGGCGTTAAAACTCAAGGAGATCACCTATATCCATGCCGAAGGGTATGCGGCGGGCGAGATGAAGCATGGCCCCATCGCCTTGATCGATGAAAACATGCCGGTGGTGGTGATCGCGCCGCGCGGCCCCCTGTTTGACAAGGTGGTGAGCAACCTGGAAGAGGCACGGGCGCGGGGCGGGCGGTTGCTGGTCATTACCACGGCGGTGGACGGGGGAGAGACGGTCGCGGCGGAAGCGGTTTTGACCATCGCCCCCTGCGGGATGTTTGCCACGCCCATTCTGTATGTCGCCCCCCTGCAACTGTTGGCATATCACATGGCCGTTCTGAAAGGGACGGATGTGGATCAGCCCAGAAATCTGGCCAAGAGTGTGACGGTGGAATAAGCGTCGCGCAGACTGCTGTTGCTGGAAATGCGGGCGTTCCAGGGCGCAAAGCGGGCGAAACAGCCCGCGTTCCCAGGGTGGGTCAGGATGGGGGGGGACCGTTTTTTCCTCACGGTATCCAGCAGCGGATCATGGCATTCCATACCGGTTCTGCCGGATTCAGCAGATCAATGGGCAGATCCAGGGGGTGTTTCGCTGGCCCTTGTGTTGCCGTTGGTTCGGTCTGTGCCGCGACCGTTGTCTGGACCGGTTGCGCGGCCTCTTCCGGTGGCACCGATTCTGCGGGTGGAGGAGACTGTTCCGCCTGTAGCGCAGCCTGTTCCGCCTCGTGTGTCTGGTAGGCCAACTCCGCATGATCAATCAAGATGCGTACCGCATCACTCAAACCAGACAAACCATGCCGTTGCCGAAAGGCCTCCAACAACCGAAAGGCCTGCCAGGGCAGAGCGCGCTGTTCGGTCTCCAGCAGATGACGGATGGTCACCTCCATGGAACCCCGGCGGGGACCAAACAGGGCCGTTTTGCGATCACGCAGCAGACGTTGCGTCTCTTCGGAAATGGTGATCTGGACCGCCCCCTTGGCCGCCTCAAACTGCGCCCGGCGAATATCCGTAAAGATGCGTCGCCGCGTTTCGGGAGGCAAGGCGCGCGCCATCCAGTCATTCAACAGGTGCAACGAGCCATTGTCACTCTTCGACTCATGGGGAATCTGGCGAAATTCACCCACACACTCGGGAGAGAGCCGAAACCGCCCGGCGCGAATGGACCAGTCCACCGTTGCCCAAACCAAATTAAAATTGTCGCGGGTGACAACCTCCACGATCTCTTGCGATGCAGAAATCCGTCCGTTGTTCATCTCATCCAACCTCCTGAATGGTATCATAACGAAATTTGACGGATGTGTCATCAAACTTTTACACAAAAAAAAAGGGCGAGACGCAGTTTAAGCTCGATATTTTGCCAAAATTTGCTAAAATCGGGATCCCGAAATAGTATTGTCGGGGCGTGTACCATCATTTTTGTCTGAACAATGAGGAGAATTACCGTGGACGATCCTTCTGCCAAAACCCGTGCAGCGGTTTGGGGTTCCGATCCTGCCGCTCCTGTAAACGCAGGTTATACCGCACCGCCCAATCCAGCGAGCCAGGATGCTGGTCTCGCCCTGTCACGCCGTCAAACCAGACTGGAAGGCGTGGCGATCGATTATCTGAAACAGGTGTATGCCCTGTTGGCCGCCAGCATGATTGTCGCGGTGGCAGCCGGTTATGTGGGGATGACGCTGCCCTTTGCGTTCGAGCATCCCATCGTCCTGATGCTGATGATGTTCGGTGCCCTGTTTCTGGCCTTCCGGGTGCAAAATGCCGCCACTTTGTTCCTGTTTACCGCCATTTCCGGCTTGTCCATCGGTCCGGTCATCGCCATTTATGTGGGAGCCGGTCTCTCCCAGATTGTCGGGCAGGCGGTCTTCATGACCGGCGCGGTCTTTATCGGTTTGAGTGCCTATGCCCTCACCACCCGGCGGGATCTCTCCATGCTGAGCGGGATCCTGTTTGCCGGACTGATCGTGCTGTTGGTCGGCAGTCTGCTGAATCTGTTTTTCCACTCCACGGCCATGTCCTTTGCCGTATCCGCCTGTGGCAGCGTGATTTTTGCCGGTTATATCCTGTTTGAGACCCAGCAACTCAAAGAGAACCCCGGCGCAGTCGCGCCCTCTGTGGCGGCACTGTCCATGTACCTGAACGTGGTCAACCTGTTTTTGAGTTTGCTGCGTCTGCTGGGCATTCTGGAAGATTAGGAGGGGCCAGATGACAGACCCGGTCGCCGCCTGGCTGCCCGCCGCCAACGCAGCCTTGCGCTCCGGTGGCTGGAATGGGGTGGAGGCGGCCGTGGTGGTCGACGGCGCGGCGCAACGGCTCTACCTGCTGCCAGCCTGTTTTGCGCCGCCGCCTGCGGGAGAGCCTGTGGCCCAGACCTGGAACTGGCCGATCTCGACCGCCGCCGCCGGTTTTGGCAACCGCCAGGATTCCGGCCAGACCCCCGTCGGTCTGCACCGCATCGCCGCCTGCATTGGCGAGGGTGCCCCCTGTGGCATGATCTTCAAAAGCCGGGTGGCCACGGGCGAGGTGGTGGCCGATGACCCGCAACAGGCGGGCGATTTTATCACCACGCGCATCCTCTGGCTGGATGGGTTGGAGGAGGGGGTCAACCGGGGGGAAGGGTGCGACAGTCGTGCCCGGTATATCTACATTCACGGCACCCCCCATGCCAGTCGGTTGGGCCAGCCCGCCTCGGCCGGCTGCATCCGCATGGACAACCGGCACATTCTGGAACTGTTTGCGCAGGTGCAAACCGGCACCCTGGTGTGGATCAGGCCGGATCCATCGCTGCCGTTGCAGGGGGCCGCGCTTCTGGAATCCGCCGGGGGGTGATTCTCCCCGGTTCTCCTTGAAGGGAGAGGTATACTGCGCACGGTCACAATTGACGAGTATCGTCATTCCCGCGCAGGCGGGAATCCAGGAGGTCCAACAAGCCAAATGGATTCCCGCCTACGCGGGAATGACGGAACAGGAAGTGTCACTTATGCC
>JADFYM010000297.1 GCA_015233035.1 Magnetococcales bacterium | reverse complement strand
GTTGTCACTCATGACTGGATCTCCTTGACAGGGTTGATTTCAGTCATGAGTTTCATTAATTATTGCAAAAAGTCAACCCTTTCTGACACTTCCCGGCACCCCTTGAAAAAGTGTCCGGTAGTGAATTGTTTGTTTCCAGCTTGAGATACGTAATTTATCTTTTCAATAAGTTTATATGCATCAACAAGATCATCTAGCACTTCCCTTCGATACCCTCTAAATGCGGATTCCTTTTCAATTCCATGCTCGTCATGATTGTAATTTGGGAAAAACCAGCGACCGGTATCAATTTTTGCTGATAATTTGATCAACAGACCGTGTCTTTTATTAAAAAAATCTCCATCATCTAGACGCTTTGGATCAATGTCACACAAATGTACTGATTCAGATAACAATTCAAGAGTTCCTTCTGCCCATTTCTGCATGTCATCAAAATACCTTTCCCTCCATTCAAAGAATTCCAATCTGTGTTTCGACTTGGAAAGGAGAAAATTACGACTTGATATCCATGCACTCAAGGTTGCAACAACCGCTGAAATTGCAGATATTATTGTAGTTACATATGAAAATTCGTAGTTAGGCATGCTGTCCTCATCGCTAAAACCCGCATTAATATTCGACCATTTCGCTTCTCTGGCACTATTTCAGCCCCCCTCTTACCGTCGATGCGCCGGTTCTCGGATAGAGGTACGTCTTTGCCCGCAAGAAGTTTTGTCACACTTAAATCAAAGATGTCATGCACTACTTGCCTTGCGCGATCTGGACCAAAAAATGTTCACAGCCTTATCTCGTTTAATATTTTGTCGATATCCGACGGGGAACAAACCAGCTCAGAGACGGTTTGTTCTCGGATTTTTGAAAAATAAATATGAGGCATATCCAGTATCTTGTTATCTACCGTGAGCTTAAATAATTTAACCAGCAAAGTGGAAGGGTCGCTTCGTGGTACCATTTCAGGCGAAAATGTGCCAATTCTGGTACCAATGACAAGGTAAACGGATGATTCTCCAGACGTCCTAATGACTGATTGCTCCACGCCACACTCGGAATATTCCCTCTCGCTCACCTTGATTTCTTTCAATCCATCATATACTGGGATTGATCGCCAATAGCGTCTTGCAAATTTTGGACTATCAAACATTCCAAAAAATCTCAGTTCGAATCGGCTCCTGACAAGAAAATCTTCATCATATTCAATCCAGGCTTTTTCTATTACCCTTAGCCCCGCAAATTTATTGGGCTGTAGCATCGTGATGGTTTCTTTAAGTTGACTTATATTGATCGACTCCTCGGCGATTGCCGCTTGGCAAAAAACAATCACTGCGAAAAGTAAAGTAAAAATATTTTTCAAAAAGTTATTTTTTAACACGCCAATGCTTTTCCTGAATGTCTTGTTTCCCTTGCCCCAACCCGCGTACAAAGTCTATCATAACCAATAAAACCACTGCAAGCACAATCCAATCTCTTGAATAAATTTTTACAACTCAGCCGGTTTTCAGCCGAATCAGGCTCCCCTGTCCATCCAGATGTCCTTGTCTTCCCACCTGACGCCCGCACTCCCAGCACACATGGTTCAACTCTGCACACCCACAAATCGCTTTTCCTGGCCGACCAATGATGCTACAGTACAGAGAGTCGCCCGTCGGCCCCCTTTCATCCCTTGCTTGACACACAGTCTGCCATGTCCACGAACGAACACGAAACACACCATGATACCGAGACAATCGGGCAATCCGACCTCGAAAAGGATGAACCGCCGCTCTTCAAGGTGGTCCTCTTGAACGATGATTTTACCCCCATGGATTTTGTGGTGGATGTCCTGATGCGCTTTTTTCAGAAATCGCTGGAATCCTCCGTCGAAATCATGCTGAATGTACACCATAATGGCATGGGTCTGTGCGGCGTCTTTGCTCGGGAAATTGCCGAAACCAAAGTCGTGCAGGTCAATCGCCACGCCCGCGACCATGCCTATCCCTTGTGCTGTCGGATGGAAAAAAATTGAGCCATGCCCATGATCAGCAAACATCTTGAACTCTCCCTGAACAAGGCGGTGCGCAGCGCGCAACTACGCCGACACCAATATGCCACCGTCGAGCATCTGCTCCTCGCCCTGCTCGAAAATCCAGAGGCCACCTCGGTGTTGATCCACTGCGATTGTGACCTGAATACCCTGGCCACTGATCTGGAAGGACACCTCAAGCTCCATGTGCCCGCTCTGGAACAGGAGGCCAATGCGACGGATGTCACCCCGACCATCGGGTTTCAACGGGTCATCCAGCGGGCCGCCTATCAGGTGCAGGCGGCAGGCAAAAATCTGGTGACCGGTGCCCATGTGCTGGCCGCCATCTTCGGCGAAAAACAGTCCCACGCCGTCTATTTTTTGGGCCGGCAAAATATCAGCCGCCTGGATGTGCAGACCGTCATCTCCCACGGCATCCCCGGCGAACCGGTGGGTGCCCAGGGGGAGGAGGGGGGCGCGGAACCCGCTGCCGCCAAGCCGGATCCGGCCAAAGATCCCCTGGCCCTGTATACCCTGGACCTGAATGCCGAAGTGCGCCGGGGTGCCATCGATCCCCTGATCGGACGGGAGGCCGAAATCCTGCGCACCTTCCAGATTCTCTGTCGGCGACGCAAAAACAACCCGCTGTTTGTCGGCGAATCCGGTGTGGGCAAGACCCATCTGGCCGAAGGGGTCGCCTTGAAAATTGTCGAGGGCGAAGCCCCGGAACCATTAAAAGAGAGCGTGGTCTACTCCCTGGATATGGGGGCTTTGCTGGCCGGGACCAAATTCCGGGGCGATTTTGAGGCCCGCCTCAAAGGGGTGCTCAAGGCTTTGAAAGAACGACCGGGGGCCATCCTCTTTATCGATGAAATCCATACCGTGATCGGGGCCGGAGCCACCAGCGGCGGTACCATGGATGCCTCCAATCTCCTGAAACCCCTGCTGGCCAACGGCCAACTGCGCTGTATCGGCTCGACCACCTATGAGGAGTTTCGCGGCACCTTCGAGAAGGACAAGGCCCTCTCGCGCCGTTTCCAAAAAATGGATATTCCCGAGCCTTCCCTGGTGGATACCATTGCCATTCTGCAAGGGCTGAAAGGGCGGTATGAGGAACATCATGGCGTCTTGTATACGCCTGCGGCCCTCACGACCGCCGCCGAACTCTCTGCCCGCCACATTACCGACCGCAAACACCCGGATTCCGCCATCGATGTCATCGACGAGGCCGGGGCTGCGATGCGCCTGCTGCCCGCCGGGGTGCGCACCAGCTCGATTGATGTCCAGGAAATTGAAGGGGTGATCGCCCGCATGGCCCGGATTCCCTCGCATTCGGTCTCCCAGGATGATCGCACGGTGTTGCAACACCTGGAAGGCAACCTGCGCCTCTCCCTGTTCGGCCAGGATGAAGCGGTGGAGCGGGTCTGCAAGGCCATTCGCATCGCCCGCGCCGGGTTGGGCAATCCCGAAAAGCCGGTGGGCAGCTTTTTGCTCTCCGGTCCCACCGGGGTGGGCAAGACCGAGTTGGCCCGGTTGCTCGCCAAGGAGTTGGGGGTCGAATTGTTGCGCTTCGACATGAGCGAATACATGGAGGCCCATACCGTCTCCCGCCTTATCGGCGCGCCGCCGGGTTATGTGGGTTTTGACCGGGCCGGGCTGTTGACCGAGGCCGTGACCCAACATCCCCATGCCGTCCTGCTCCTCGACGAGGTGGAAAAGGCCCACCCGGATGTCTTCAATTTATTGCTGCAAGTCATGGATCATGGCTCTCTCACCGATAATAATGGGCGCAAGGCCAATTTCCGCCATGTCATCTTGATCATGACCACCAATGCGGGGGCGCAGGATGTGGAACGCGCCTCGGTGGGCTTTGTCACCCAAACGCATCAGGGCGATGAGATGAAAGAGATCCGGCGGCTCTTTTCGCCAGAATTTCGCAACCGGCTGGATGCCATTGTCCCCTTTGCCCCCCTGGAGCGGAAGACCATTTTGCGCGTGGTGGATAAATTTTTGATCGCCCTGGAACTGGACCTGGAGAAAAAACAGGTCTCCCTGACCGTGGAAGAGAGCGCGCGCGCCTGGCTGGCCGAGCAGGGGTATGACCGCAAAAATGGTGCCCGTCCCATGGAACGGCTCATCAAGGAAAAATTGCGCCAGCCGTTGGCCGACGAGTTGCTGTTTGGCCAGTTGAGTCAGGGGGGGAACGTCCTGGTGCGGGAGGAGGGGGGTACTTTGGTCCTGGTGCCCAAGTCGACCGACCATGCCCTGGAACCCAAGGCAGAGACCGCTATGGACATGCTATGCGAATAAGGAGCGTTGTGCTGGTCTGGCACAATGCGCCATAACAAGGCGAGCAGACCGCCCGGCAGGCCATCTGTTGGCTGTTGTTGCCCTGGGTGCCCGTGAGAAGAAACGGAAATTGACCGTCCGTCGTGGGAGGCAGGAAGGTTCCCGCGATGCTGCCCCAGCCGGGCAGGTTGAGTTGATAGTCGGGCGCGGCGGGCAGGCTGCATTGTTCATGCAACTGGTTTTGCGCGACCCGTCGGCCCAGTTCCAGCAGTTTATCCAAGGAGCGTTGGGCAAAGGTCGGTTTGTTGAGCCATTCCGTGGTAATGTCAATTCCCCGCAGTTGCATCCAGCCCATGGCACTGCCTAATACCGCCAGACCGACCAGGATGAGGAGGGCGATCAGCGTCAGGCTGCCCTGGTTCCGGTTGGGCTTGCTCATGTCTCCACCAGGGGCGTTGCCCCTGGACCCCACCAGGGGCGTTGCCCCTGGACCCCACCAGGGGGATGATCCCCCTGGACCCGCAGTAGTTTAAAATGATTAAAAAAAAAGGGGGGGGGGGTCTGGGTGGGGCGGTTCACCGCCCCCCCAGTAAGAGGCAAAATATACTGCGCA
>JADFYM010000296.1 GCA_015233035.1 Magnetococcales bacterium | reverse complement strand
ACCAGGGGCTTCGCCCCTGGACCCCACCAGGGGGATAATCCCCCTGGACCCCTATAACTGCACAATATGCTTCGGACTTATTATCAGCATAAAGATGTGTGCATAGGGTAGGGACCCCACCAGGGGGATAATCCCCCTGGACCCCTGCACATATTAACGATTTGTCGAGATGTGTGTAATGGGGGGGGGGCCGCTATTTTGCCTGTTTGGCCGCCGGTTTTTCGGTGTGCGTCATTTCCTGCGCTTGAGCGATTTGATCCGGGGTCATTCGTTCGACAAGCAACGCCCGCGCCTGGGTTGCCTTTTCCCTGAGTTCGTCCTGGTGTTCCCTGGCGATGGCACCGCTTAACCACCGATAGGCCAGGATATTATCCTGGGGAATCCCCTCTCCCTTGCTGTAGAGCACACCCAGATGATATTGGGCATTGGCATTGCCCTGTTCTGCGGCCTTGCGGAACCATTTGGCGGCTTCCGGGTAATCTTTGGGCACCCCATCGCCTTTTTCGTACATTTCGCCCAGAGTGAACTGGGCCAGGTCATCCCCCAGTTCTGCCGCTTTGCGAAACCATTTTTCGGATTCTTTATAGTCTTTTGGCATCTCGTTGTCGTTTTCATACATCTCACCCAGGGAGGACTGGGGCGGATTATTATCCTGGGCAGAGGCTTTCTGGAACCATTTGGCGGCCTCCCGGTCATCCCGTGGCACCCCATCCCCGATCTCATACATCAAGCCGAGATGAAACTGGGCACCGGCATGGCCCTGTTCCGCCGCCTTGCGAAACCATTTGGCCGCCTCCTGGTAATCCTTGGGGACACCATCGCCGTTGACATACATCTCACCCAGGGTAAATTGGGCGGTGGCATTGCCCTGTTCTGCTGCTTGCCGGGTGACAGACGGATTATTATCCTGGCCTTCAGCATATCCTTGCGCAGGGAGGGAGAGGCACAGCGAAAAGAGGCCTATCATGGCCAACAACCAGGCAGGTACAGGGCGCGTATGGGTTGCTTTCATCGAGTGATCCAATGGCCAGAGGAGGTGCCACGCACAAAAATGGCGGCAGAAATCCTCCACAGGATAACAATAAATGAGACAATTAAGCAAATCATGGTTTGGGCTTTTGCTCTTTTTTTGCCCATTGTCGCGCCTGGGCAATTTGGGCCGGGGTCATCTGTTTGGCGATAAAGTCGCGGGTGCGGAGCACTTTCTCGGTGAATGGATCCGTATGCCCTGGTGACGCCGCCCGCTCCAGCCACAGGTAGGCGCGCACCCGATCACGGGCAACCCCCAGCCCCTTTTCATACATCATGGCGAGATTGAACTGGGCTTGGGTATTGCCTTGTTTGGCCGCCTTGCGATACCACTGCATCGCCTCCTGGTAGTCTCTGGGTACCCCATCGCCTTCCTGATACATCGAGCCCAGACTGTTCTGGGCCATGGCATGGCCCTGTTCATCGGCCTTGCGATACCAGCGCACCGCCGCTTCGTAATCCTGGGGGACGCCCTGGCCACTATGGTACATCGCACCCAGATTGTTCTGGGCCCCCGCATGGCCCTGTTCCGCCGCCGCCCGGAACCATTTGGCCGCCTCCTGATAGTCCTTGGGCCGGTTTTCGTTCGCATAATAGAGCGATCCCAGGGCGAACTGGGCATCGGCATCGCCCTGTTCCGCCGCCTTGCGATACCACTTTTCCGCTTCCGGGAGATTTTGCGGGACACCCTGGCCATTTTGGTAGAGGACGCCCAGGTTGAACTGGGCATCGGCGTATCCCTGCTCCGCCCGGCGGATGGTCTCGGCATCATCGCGGGCTTTGCCCGGCGCGGGGAGGAGCAGTGACAACAAAACGGCCAGCATGAATGACCAGGCTGTGGAACAGGGTCTGTGTTTCATGGAATTACCCGTGTGTCAGGTGCCATCGTGTTCCCCAGGCCAGAGCCGACTGTCTGGGCGGATGAAGGCATAACCATTTTTTTCGATCAGTTTTGCCCGGTATTGGGCCCGATAAGTGGCATCTGTGGCCACACCGACGCCCCCATTGTCCAGTTCAAGGCCGATCTCCTGGTAAAGTTCCAGATTGGACAAGTCAGGACGCGGCAACCGGCCCTGCCGGAAAGCGGCCCACATGTCGGCATAGAGTGCCTCCAGGTGCCTGACCAACGAGGGAGTGTCAAAGAGTATGCAGGTATCGCGTTGCTCGATCAACTTTTGCCGATACGCAGCGCATTGTTCCCGGTTCTGGCCGAGTTCAACCGCTTTGGTCACATATTCTGCCGGGGTGTAGCAGATCAGCTCGGCCAGCCCAGCCGCCTGGACCAGACTGCCGCATACCCGCGCAGCAAAACCGAGGCCCGTCAGTGTGAGGACAGGCACACCCATCCACAGGGCATCGGAAGCGGTGGTATGCGAGCCGTAGGGTGCCGAGTCAAGCACCAGGTCTGACAGTGGAAAACGGGCCACATGCGCAGGATTCGATGTCCTGGACGCAAAAATCAGCCGGTCGGCGGCTATGCCATGCTGCACGGCAGAGGCTGCCAGCCGGTTTTTGATCGTGTCGCTTTCATTCAGCAACCATAATACGCTCCCTGGAACCTGCTGCAAAATGTTCATCCAGAGTTGCCAGATGAACGGCGTAATTTTTTGCGCACCGTTCAGACAACTGTAGACCATTCCCTCTTCGGGCAGTCCCGCCTCCTGTCGGGTTGGCCGGGTGGCAGCCACCAGTCGTTGCCGATCGTTGGGTTGATAGCAGGGTAGACGCATCACCCGTTCGGAATAATAAATTTCATGGTGTTTGGGGATGATGAAGTCGTCTGCGATAATATAATGATGGTAAGGACTGCCCATGGTGCCCGGATAACCCAGCCAGTTGACCAGGATGGGGGCGGGGCGCATGGCCAACAATCGGGAACGGGCATTGTCCGTATGACCGTTTAAATCCACGAGAATATCTATCTTGTCCGCTGCCATGCGCCGGGCGGCTTCCTCATCCGACAGGCCCCGCAAGTCTATCCAATGGTCCGCAGCAGAGCGAATCCGATGATGAAACGGCGACGCATCGGGAATGCCGATATAATAAAGGAACAACTCCACCTTGGCCCGGTCGTGGAGTTCATAAATTTCCGCTGTCAGAAAGCCCACGGCATGGCCGCGCAGATCCGTGGAAAGATAACCGATGCGGAGACGGGGCGAGGGGTGATCTTGCCGCCGGGCGGTGTCTGTATCCAGCAATGAACGGGGCGGTTGTCCTACCTCGGCGCGATTGGAGTGGGCAGCATTGGCCAATTGCAACAGGGGATCGTCCGTATAATACGCCATGGACAGAGGGGCTGTCGCTTTTAATAATCGCAGTTTGCTGCACTCGGCAACGGGCTGCATGACCGGCCATTGGCACTGTCCCTGGCGATGGGCGATCCAGTGCCGGGCGATCTCTGGTTGGTCTGGATGGATGGTCAGGCTTTCCCGAAAGGCATCCTCCATCTGTGCCAAGGATCCCATGCGTATCACCAGCTTGAGGGCAGCCAGCTTGAGTTTGATCGACTCCCCGGTGATGGCAGACAAGTGCCTGACAACCTGTTGCGCGTACTCCGTAGCCTCTTGTGGTGCTCCCAGGCGTTCCAGTGCATGGCCGAGATTGATGTAAGCGGGATAAAAATAGGGATTCAACCGGATTGCCTCGCGCAAGGCAGTTTGGGCCGTTTGCGGATCCCGGTTGGCGTTCAGGAAGGTTCCATAATTAAAATATACCAAGTAAGACAATCGGTTGCTTGCGTTATGCTCCAGCCAGATGCTGTACAGATCGGCTAATGGTTTTGTTGGTCCTGCCGCCCTCAATTGATCGGCGATGCTGATCAATTCGGCAACCCCCAATGTGTGCGCCATGGCTCGGCAGGCCCCGTCGGCAAACAGTCGGGTGGTCGGCGAGTTGGCCTTCTGGGCCAAGTGTTGGAGGGCCGACAACTTGTATGAGATGGTTTGCGGGTTGGAGGTGGGCAACCGATCCACCAGGTGCTGCCAACAGGCCGTGGCCCCGTCCCGGTCGCCCATCTGGGCGAGCACATTGCCCAGACCGAGATAGGCGGGATGGAACGCCGGGTTGCTGTGGATGGATGCGCTGAAGGCCTCTTTCGCCGCAGGCAGGCGCGCCAAGCGGGTCAAGAGGGTGGCATGGTTGAAATGGATGGCATGGGCGAGGGGGTGGGTGGCATGATGCGCCAGCCAGCTTCGATACAGTTCGGCGGCGGTCTCCCGTTGTCCCGCCGCACATAACTGGTCGGCCCGATTGATCAACTCTGGGGGGCGCATGGCCAGATCCTCGGGCAATACCGTGCTCCCTGCCGGATGGTCCGATACCGTGTCTGGGACGGGCGGAGTCGGGTCGGGCAGACGACACAGTCTATCCATCACGGCTTGGACCAGAACGGCACTGAGTCCGCGTCCGAGAAGAGCGTTCTGTATGTCGCCGGGAGAGATCCCGGCGCGCCGATTGGTCGTCACAAAGTCAAGCACTGTCACGACCGCTTTGACCAGGTCTGGGCGCACCCCGTGTTGGACCAGAGAGTCCCGGACTTCCTGAAAAGAGATGTCAGGATGCAACCCTGCCACGACTCTCATGATCGGGTTTGTGGTGCTGGTCGTTTGCATAGCCGGGATCCTTTAAAAAGGCCGTCACCGCGCAAGGGTTCCAAGAGGACCGTTGATTGGCAGATAGTCCGAGTATTGTGTACGCATCGGCCACGTGACGCAAGGCCAGAGGCCTGGCGCATGGGCCGCAAGAGGATCAAGACCTCGTGTACAGAACCTTATATACTGCGCACGGTCACAATTGACGAGTATCGTCATTCCCGCGCAGGCGGGAATCCAGGAGGTCCAACAGACCCAATGGATTCCCGCTTTCGCGGGAATGACGGAACAGGAAGTGTCGCTTATGGC
>JADFYM010000295.1 GCA_015233035.1 Magnetococcales bacterium | reverse complement strand
CGTGCGCAGGCTTCGTCATCGGGAAAAACCCGTTGAAATTCAGGAAGCGTTGTCGGAAAGCCACGTGGGTCCATGACGACAGGCTAACATCAACTCACCAAATTGGCAAGCAACCGGATAGGCAGGAGTTCAAGGAAGACGACACGGTGGATACTGTGCTGGGCATCTCGCGCAATATTACCGAGATCAAGCATATCGAGCAGGCCATGCTCCATGCCCGGCAGCAGGCCGAGGCGGCCAACCGGGCGAAAGGCGAATTTTTGGCCGCCATGAGTCACGAAATCCGCACCCCCATGAATGTGGTGCTGGGCATGTCGGAAATGTTGCTGGAGACCGATCTGACCCCGGTGCAGCGTCGTTTTGCCCAAACCATGCATCATTCGGGCAAGGCCTTGTTGTCGGTGATCAACGATGTCCTGGATTTTTCCCGCATTGAGGCAGGGCGCATCTCGATTGACCAGCGACCTTTTTCGCCGCGCCAGGCGGTGGAGGAGACCACCCGGATGATGCAGATTTCGGCGGAGGAGAAGGGGCTGGTCCTGGAGGTGGCGGTGGCGTCCGCCCTGCCCGAATATGTATTGGGTGATGACGGGCGGGTGCGTCAGGTACTCATCAACCTGCTGGGCAATGCGATCAAATTTACGCACCAGGGGCGGGTGGATGTGCTGTTGACGCGGCATCCCACCGAGCCGGCAACGCTCCTGATTCAGGTCCGGGATACCGGCATCGGCATTGCCGAGGAGCAGGTGGGCCATATTTTCGACCATTTTATCCAAGCCGATGCGGGCATTACCCGGCGATATGGCGGCACCGGGTTGGGTTTGGCCATTTCCCGGCGTCTGGTGGAGTTGATGGGCGGTCGCATGGAGGTGACCAGCCGGTTGGACCGGGGGAGCACCTTCTCTTTCACCCTGCCCATGCGGATTGCCGCCAGCCAGGCCGGTCCGGTTGCACCGGTGGAACAGCCGGTCGCCATGGCCCAGGGCAAAAGTCTGCGCATTTTGCTGGCGGAAGATGTGGAGGAAAACCGGATGCTGTTCGAGGCATATCTCATGCAGACCCCTTACCAGGTGGTCATGGTCCACAATGGGCTGGAGGCGGTGGCGCAGGTGCAACAGACGACGTTTGATGTGGTGGTCATGGATGTCCAGATGCCCAAGATGGACGGCTACACGGCCACGCGGCAGATTCGCCAGTGGGAACAGGCCATGGCCCGGCCGCCCGTACCGATTATCGCCCTGTCCGCCCATGCCATGGAGGGCGAAAGAGGGCGCAGTCGCGAAGCCGGCTGTGACCTGTATCTGGCCAAACCGGTGCGGAAACAGGCCCTGCTGGAGGTTCTCCAAGAGATTGCCAACCGAATCGATTCTGTGGTGCCTTTTGCGGCGGGGGCGTGACCTGCCGAGGGCAACCCGGCCGGGCGATGTGCCTCCCCCGGCCAACGGAACAGGATTGAAAACAGATTAAACAGTTGCACCATGCAACGGCTGCAACAACACCTTCCTCTGCAAGGCGATCAACTGACCGATGCCCGTTTCCGCCAATTTGGCCAGGGTGTCAAACTCTTCGCGGGAGAAGGGATGACCTTCGGCGGTCCCCTGCACCTCAATAAACCGCCCGGCACCGTTCATGACAAAGTTCAAGTCCGCACCACAATGGGAATCTTCCTGATAATCCAGATCCAACAGGGGCATACCACCGACCAGACCGCAACTGATCGCCCCCAGAAAGTCGGTGACCGGGAGAGTTTTGATCCGCCCTCTCTCCTTCAACCAGGAGCAGGCATCCATCAGGGCGACAAAACCACCCGTAATGGCCGCCGTGCGGGTACCACCATCCGCTTGCAGGACATCGCAATCCACCCAGATGGTCCGTTTGCCCAACTGGTCCAGGTTGACCACCGAACGCAGCGAACGACCAATCAGCCGCTGAATTTCCAGCGTGCGCCCCCCCTGTTTGCCCTGGGAGGCCTCCCGCGAGGTGCGATCATGGGTGGCCCGTGGCAACATGCCATATTCGCCCGTGACCCAACCCCGATTTTGATCCCGCATCCAGGGCGGCACCCGCTCTTCCACCGACGCCGTGCAGAGTACGCGGGTTGTCCCGCAGACAATCAGACAAGACCCCTCGGCGTGTTCGTTCACCGCCCGCGTCATGGTAACCGGGCGCACTTGATCAAATCGCCGACCGTTGCTTCTTGACATCCTTTTTTCTCCACAGGTACGGCGGGAAGCTGGGGGGATTAGCCCTCCCAGTGGGGTCCAGAGACGAATAACTCCGCAAAAACAACTAAACCAAGCCCATATCGGGATGCGTGGTTTTGCAAACGTCATTCCCGCCATGCCCGCGAAGGCGGACATCCAGGAGAGTTCGTGGCCGAAACGATGATCAAGGCCAAAAAATGGCCCTCCTGGGATCGCGGGCATCCCGTCCACTTGGTGGCGTGGATGCAATCTCAGGGAAACCTCCTGTTGTGCAACCCCCCGGCATACAATCTGCCCTGGACGGGGCTTTGCCCCGAACCCCACCAGGGGCTTTGCCCCTGGACCCCACCAGGGGGATAATCCCCCTGGACCCCTTTATGTTAGACCACGCCCGCATTGGTCCCCAACCGAATCGCATTGCTCACCAGTTGATGAACCCCACCAACCGTCTCCATGGGAATACCATAACGGGGCAGAACAGCCGTAAACTGCCCCTTGCAGATGGCACACAGCGTGGCCATAAAATTGACCTTGTCCCGCTGCATCACCGCATGGAGAGCAACAATCCGGGGCAAGGCTCCCTTGACGCGCAACTCCATCAACTCATCAGTCAGGGTACCACCACCCGCACCGCAACAGAAGGTCTTGTCATGCGTGGTCGCCGGATCCATCTCCACAAAACGGGCACACACCGCCCGAATCAGGGCACGGGGAATGGCAAACTGGCCCCCCGGCCGATCACCCATGCGCGAGGCCCGCGCCACATTGCAAGAGTCGTGCAGGGTGACGATATACCGGGCATTGGCCTCCCTGTCCAGGATCAACCCCCCACGCTGCCATAAATCATACGTCAATTCACAGATATGTTGCGGTACCGGATGGCGCGGATCGAGAAAATCAAACGGCCCAACCAGGGTATTCCAAAAATTGTAGGCCACCCGCCACGCATGACCGCACTCCCCCACCACAACCCGTTTGACCCGCAACGCCCGCGCCTGATCGGCAATACGCTGGGCCATTTTTTGCTTGTGTTCATAACTGCCGATAAACAGGCCGAAATTGCCCGCTTCCGTCGCCACGGAACTGAGGGTGAAGGAGATACCCGCCTGATGGAACACCTTGGCGTAGCCAACCAGGGATTGAAGATGTGGTTCGCTGAAAAATTCCGCCGAAGGCACGACCAGCAGCACGTCGGCTCCCACCTCGTCCAGCGGCAGACGCACGGTATAGCCGGTGTCGTCCAGCAACTCCGCCTCCAGAAAGGCCAGGGTATGCCGCAAGGGCAACTGGGGAATGCCCAGATTGTTGCCCACCTCGTGCACCTTGCCAATCACCTCGATGCTGTATTTTTGGCCCACGCCGATGGTATTCAAAATCTCGCGGGCGGCCATGGAAATCTCGGCGGTGTCAATCCCGAACGGACAAAAAACCGAACACCGCCGACATTGGGAACATTGATGAAAATAGGTGATCCATTGTTGCAGGGTCGCTTCGTCAAACGCACTGGCCCGCACCACACCCGGCAGCAACCGGCCTGCCAGGGTAAAATAGCGGCGGTAGACACGGCGCATCAATTCGGCCCGTTGCACCGGCATGTTGTGGACATCCCCCGTGCCCAGATAATAATGGCACTTGTCGGCACAGGCACCGCATTTGACGCACACATCCAGAAACACCTGCAAGGAACGATATTTTTTCAGCAGTTCTCCCAGCTTGGCGATGCCCTTTTCCGGCCAGTCATCCACCCGTTGGCCCGGAAACCCCAACGCGACCATCTGTTTTGCCGTCGCCGGATGGGGTTGGAGATGGGCCATGGTCCCGACGGTGGGCACCGGCGTCGCCAGACGCTCCGGGATGGGCAGTAGGGTATGATCAGACCCGGCCACGTCTCACCCCTTGGCCCAGGGGTTGATATGTCTTTTTTCGCGAGGATTGTCCACCTGATTGCGGGTTGGGCTGAAAAAAAGCCCGCCCGCGTGCATCAGCTTGCTGAACGGAAACAACACCAGCAAAATCGCTGCCATCGTCAGGTGGCCCAGAAAGAGAAAATCGCCCGGCAGGAGCAGGGGCAGGGTTTGTGGATAATACCACAGGTTCAACATGGTCGTTTTGATGGTGACAATATCCGGGCGCAGGCCAAACCGCAGCAGCAGGCCGCTCGTCCCCAATCCCAGGAAGAGCAACAGCCACAGATAATCCGCCGGTGCGGAGATATGGCGTACCCGATCCACCCCCAGGCGGCGCAGGAGCAAGAGCCCCACCCCACCCACCATGACCATGCCCGCCACCACCCCAACCATTTGGACCTGGGCAAACCAGGCAGGCAGAGGCTCCACGAAATAGCGCAGATGGCGCAGCAGCACCAGCAGCAGCCCACCATGAAACAGGATGCCGCCGAACCACGCCCACCTGTCCCCTTTGAACAGGCTGTGGAAAAAGAGCACTTCGGTGCAGAGACGCCAAGCCACGCCTGCGGTCGTGGTGGGTGCGGGTGTCAGGGCAATTTTCAGGGGGGCGGGACAACGCGCAAAAATACCGATGCGCCGCACAAACCCGACGGCAAAAATTCCCACGACGAGGCAAGCAAGGATTGTGAGCATCCAGCCTCCCCACAAAGGAAAAAAGATCCTCAAGCCAACAAAAATCGGGCACAAACCAACCGCCTGGGCCTGGGCACGGGCTGAGACAAAATAACGGTTTTGTCAGAGGGCTGGCTGGCAACCCCTGGCCTTGATGATCGTTGCGTCCACGAACTCTCCTGGATGCCCGCCTTCGCGGGCATGACGGGAATGGGTATGACACGAAATT
>JADFYM010000294.1 GCA_015233035.1 Magnetococcales bacterium | reverse complement strand
GCCCAACGACCCACCCGCAAGATGTTTACGTCAGACGCTCATACCAGAGCCAGTCGGAGATGTCCAGACAAAAACAGTACCGCCGTGATTCTGCATCGTTTCCGGTCTGGAACAAATTCACCCTGCGGGCGGGAGCCTCCCATCCCTCCCCCTTTTTTAAAATCACGATCAAGGGGGTCCGGGGGGGATTATCCCCCCCGGTGGGGTCCAGGGGCGAAGCCCCTGGTGGGGTCGGGGGCGAAGCCCCCAAAACAGGACGCCCAGGTATTCATTATTCGTAACGCAATGCCTCCACAGGATCCACCCGTGCCGCCCGCCAGGCGGGATAGAGGGTGGCCAGCAGGCTGATGGCCAGGCTGACTCCGGTAATCCAGACGACATCGGAAAAGACCACCTTGGAAGGCAAGTGGTCAATATAATAGACTTCGCCGGAGAGAATCTGAATGCCGAACACTTTTTCGATGGCACCCAAAACCGGTTCCAGATTGTAGGCCAGAGCCAGGCCGAGGAGCAGACCGGCCAAGGTGCCGGTCAGGCCAATGATGCCGCCATTAATAATAAAGATAGTCATGACGCCGCGAGCTGTGGCCCCCATGGTTTTCAGGATGGCAATCTCCTGGGCCTTTTCCATCACCGACATGATCAGACTGGAGACAATATTAAAGGCGGCGACCACCACCACGAGAAAGAGAATGACAAACATGGTGGCCTTTTCCAGGCGCAAGGCACGGAAAAAGTTATGGTTCATCTCCATCCAGTTCTGGATCCAGAAGCCGTCCGTCGCGCGACCGAGCGGGGCGAGACGTTGTTCCAGTGTTTTCTGGATTTGAAAGGCCAGGTCCGGGTTGGGGGTTTTGACCTCAATGCCGCTGACGGTTTGGTTCATGCGCAGCAAGGCCTGGGCGTCGGGCAGATGGATATAGGCGAGGGAGCTGTCATATTCATACATGCCGGAACTGAAGAGGCCAACTACCGTAAAGCGTTTCATGCGGGGCAGGGTCCCCATGGCGGTGACATTGGCGGTGGCGACCATGAGGGTGACCGGATCGCCCACGGTGACGCCCAGGTTGGTGGCCAGATTTTTGCCAAGAATCATGCCAAAGCCGGAAAGTTGTTCCAGTTTGCCTTGAACCATATTTTTTTCCAGGTCAGAAACCTGTTTTTCCCGTTGGATATCCACGCCGCGCATGGTCACACCAATGGCGCGACCTTTGGCTTGCAGCATGGCCTGGCCGACAACGTAGGGGGACGCCCCGGAGACGCCGGGCGTGCTGCTGACCACGCTCAACACGGTGGCAAACTGGCTGACTTCGCCCCCATAGGAGCGAATGGTGACATGACTGGTGACGCCAAGAATTTGATTTTGCAAGGTTTCCCGAAATCCGGTCATGACCGCCAACACCACGATGAGGGCCGCCACCCCCAAGGCGATACCCCCCATGGAAAGCAGAGTGATGACACTGATAAAATGTTGAGTCCGTTTGGCCCGCAAATAACGCAGACCAACCAGCCACTCATAACGGTTGGCAATCATGGACTGGCAGAGGCTCCCTGAGGGCGTTGGAACTGAGGTATGGTTGGGATCATCCGTGCGGAACACTGGAAACGGGCCATTCTGGGCTCCTGCGGCCAAAAAATCAAGAAATTATGGTCGAGGGGGGGCAATCTTTCCATTTTGCATGGATATTATGCCTTGTTTTGCGTATCCTGCCTGTGCGTATTGCGCTGGGGGCGTTGTCCTTTTTTTAAAAGGCCGCCAGGATGACCGAAGCTGGCCAACAGGGGCTTTTATGCGGCAACCAAAGGCTTTTTCCCTGGGGTACGGGCTGATGGTGCTGGGAGTGTTGTTGCAGATCAGCCTGCATGGGGTCTGGCCTGCCGTCCCGGCGCGCCTGGAAAAATGGCCGGAACCGGTGCCCACCCCCTGGTTGCGTCTCTTCAGTCTGGGTGAACCGGTGGCCCTGGCCAAGGGACTGATGTTGTGGCTCCAGGCGTTCGATTATCAAGCGGGTGTGCCGTTGGCCCTGCCCGACCTGGACCGGGAGAGGCTGGAAGGGTGGTTGAACGGCGTGTTGGAACTGGATCCGCGCGGTCAATACCCGTTGCTGATGGCGGTGCGTTATTATGGGGAACTGGCTCCGCCCGACCAGCAGCGGCGGTGGGGAGAGTGGGTCTATCGCCGGTTTCTTGAGGATCCCCGGGCCCGCTGGCCCTGGTTGGCCCATGCGGCCATCGCCGCCCAGCACCGTCTGCACGATTTGCCGTTGGCGTTGCGGTATGCCCGCGCCATCCGTCGCCACGCCACGGGAGAACAGGTGCCCGCCTGGGCCAGGCAGATGGAAATTGTCGTGCTGGAAGAGATGGGGGAGGGGCAGGAGGCCCAAAAGTTGATCGAGTCCTTGCTGACGGGTGGCCTGTTGCACAATGCCCAGGAGATCCATTTCTGGCAAGACCGGTTGCGTCTTGGGCAGAACAAGGATAAACAACAGCCTTAGCCATGCTGCGCTGTGTCGCCTGGTCGGCCAGTGCAGCACATGAATTGTTTTGGATAATTCGTTGTAACAACCGCTAGTTGCGTGGCAGTCTTTTGTCTGCCGAGGAGATCCCGTATGGAACAGCCTGTGCGTGGGAGCCGCCTTTGTCATCAGGGCGGCTTTACCCTGATTGAGATTGCCGTTGTCATCATTATCATCGGGTTGATTTTGGGGGGGGTATTGAAAGGGCAGGAACTGATTCGCAGTGCGCGCACCCACAGCGTGGCTGATCAGGGCAGTGCCGTGCGGGCGGCCATTATGGCGTTTGCCGACCGTTATCGTGCCCTGCCGGGCGATTATGACAAGGCTTCGGCCAACATTCCCGGCGTGGAAACAGGACAGGATGGGGATGGCAATGGTCGGATCGGCTACGATGACAGCAAAACGCCGGGCAAACCGGATGAGGCGAATCGTCTCCTGGAACCCGCTCTGGTATGGCTTCATTTGGCCAAAGCCGGATTTATCACCGGGGCCTTCGATGGCAAGCCGTTGCGCCCGGGCGATCTGCACGGCTGGAGTTGTCCACCAGAGACCTGCCTGTTGAACGCATTCAATGCACCGATGATATTCATTTATGCCAACGAACAGACGGGTGTCTCCTGGGCCTCGGATACGGCATACAGCAACCAGTTGTGGCTGGGCAAAAATATTCCCGTCGAATTGATTGCAGAATTGGACCGCAAAATGGATGACGGCAATCCGTCAACAGGTCATTTCCGGGTCGGGGATGGGTTTATTGAGGGCGTACCCGCATTGGTGGGGGATGTCTGTGCCACCGGTGGCAAATTGGCCAAAAAAGACCAGGAGGGTTCACCCTTCAAATGGGATGTCAAAAATCAGGCAGCCGACTGTGGGGCAGTGTTGTTGTTTTGATGGCCCGGTCTGTAGAAATAGGTTGAAACAGCCAAAAAAATCCGATACATTCGATGTGTGGGTCCGGGAAAGGCTGCCGGACCCGTGTGCCGGGTTGGCCTGTTCATCTGCTTTGAGCGAACGAGGGGAATAAAATGAGGAAATTTGCCATCCTTTCCGGTATCCTGCTGCCGTTGTGCCTGGTTGGCACGGCCCAGACCGAGGAAACATCCCAGACGGAAGAGACACCCGCCGCCACTGTTCAGACCGAGGAAAGCCCCCTCCCTGTTCCTCATGCATCTGGTATGCCAACCACCCGACCGTATTATGTCAGCCTGAAGCTTGGCGGATCCTTTCCCAATAAAACCGTTGGTTCCGATGATACATCGAGTGTTGTCCGTGCTTCCTACGATGATGCGGCAACCGTGGCGGTGGCCGTCGGAATGCGTCTCCACCCGACCGTGCGTCTGGAGTTGGAAGGGTCATACCGCAAATATAATGTGAACACGCTGTCCGGGTCTGCACCCATCAAGCCCATTAACCCCAACAGCGACTCAGAGGTAAAGACTGTGATGGGGAATCTCTATTACGATCTTCCCGTCAAATTTCTCTTGCAACCCTATCTGATTGGCGGGGTCGGGGTGGCAAGCTCGAGCGGGAGCGCATCCTATGGCAACATGGGTGGCACGGGACGTTCCACCAATTTTGCGTATCAACTGGGCGGCGGGTTTTTATATCCCCTCGACGAAGCCTTTTCGGCGGATATTGGTTATCGTTATATAGGGGTTGGCTCCAAGGATGACAATCATTACAGCAGTGAGAGAGATGACGGTGCCCATGAGGTGCTCGTCGGGTTGCAGTACGGATTTTACGGGTTCTGAAATTTTGAACGCTGTCTCAGCCTGACGGTGGATGGCGGTTGTCGCCATCCAGCATGGGCTGGCCGCCAAGGTGGGTTGCCATGGGTTGTTCGGTTGGAGTGTTGTTGCGTCGGCATGGGCGTCTGCTGACGCTGCTCATGGCGTTGGGTGCTGCCAGTCTGGTCCCGGTGGTCATCGTGTTGACGCGGTTTTTGTCGCTGCATCCCTGCCATCTGTGCATTTTTCAGCGTGTGCTTTATTTGGCCATTGCCTTGTCCCTGCTGGCGGCCTGCTGGGGATGGCAGCATCGTCTGTTGCGCTCTGGCGCGTTCATTCTGGGAGAAATTTTTTCAGCAGTCGGCGTGGCCATTGCGGGTCAACAAAGCTGGATGCAATGGTTTCCCGAGGAGAGTTTTGGCTGTACCGCTGGCGAACTGGGCGTCATTGAACAGTGGGTGGAATGGTTGGGGCACCAGTCGCCCACCCTGTTTCTGGCCACCGGTGGTTCCTGCGAAAACAAAAACCTGGTCATTCTCACCCTGTCGCTCGCCAATTGGTCCTTTCTGGTTTACGTTGTGTTGTTCGCGAGCAGTGCAGCACTGCTGTTTGCGGCGTGGGATGCCCAGCGCGGTTGAATCTTTGCCATGTGCAGTGGCAGGGGTCCAGGGGGATTATCCCCCTGGTGGGGTCCCTACCCTATGCACACAATTATTGAAACCCTTCCCATCGGGTCATGGTCATGATTCAATCGTGACCGATGTACATGAGGAAGGTGCTTC
>JADFYM010000293.1 GCA_015233035.1 Magnetococcales bacterium | reverse complement strand
CTGCCGGACACGTGGCGGGGGTGGAGTGTGAAGGAGACAGATAAAAAAGGGGGGGGGCGCGGGGGGGGGGCGGGGCCGCCCCCCCCCCCCCCCCCCCCAGCCAAAGTCCCCGCCTACTCAGGCTTCCATGCCATATTTGCGTTTGAACCGTTCAATCCGCCCTGCCGTATCGACCAGCTTGTGCTTGCCGGTATAAAACGGATGACAGGAAGAACAGACGCCGACAATGAGATCCCGCCCGGTCGAACGGGTGGTCACGGTGCTGTTGCAACCGGAACAAGAGTAGGTAACTTCGTGATAATCTGGATGGATGTTGGCTTTCATGGTGATCGTTTCCCAAATAAGTCAGTTGTTCATGCTGGCGAAAAATTCTGTATTATTCTTTGTTGCTTTGACTTTGTCCAGGAGAAACCCCATGGAGTCTTGCGGTCCCATGGGCAGCAACACCCGGCGCAACAGCCACAGCTTGTTCAATTCGTCCCGGTCGATCAGGAGTTGTTCCTTGCGGGTCCCGGACTTGGCAATATCCATCGCGGGAAAGGTGCGTTTTTCGACCAGTTTTCTGTCCAGGTGCAATTCCATGTTGCCGGTACCCTTGAACTCTTCAAAGATGACCTCGTCCATCCGGGAACCGGTATCCACCAACGCCGTGGCAATAATGGTGAGCGACCCCCCCTCTTCGATGTTGCGCGCCGCCCCAAAAAAACGCTTGGGCCGTTGCAAAGCATTGGCATCAATACCACCGGACAACACTTTTCCGGACGGAGGTGCGACGGTGTTATAGGCCCGCGCCAGGCGCGTGATGGAGTCTAAGAGAATGACCACATCCCGCTTGTGTTCCACCAGTCGCTTGGCCTTCTCCAACACCATCTCCGCCACCTGCACATGGCGGGTGGCCGGTTCGTCAAAGGTGGAGGAGATCACCTCACCCTTGACCGAACGCTGCATGTCCGTCACCTCTTCCGGGCGTTCATCAATCAACAAAACCTGCAAGATCACTTCGGGATGATTGTGGGAGATGGAGTGGGCGATGCTCTGCATCAGCATGGTCTTGCCGGTGCGGGGCTGGGCAACGATCAAACCGCGCTGGCCTTTGCCGATGGGGCAGATCAGATCGATGATCCGAGTGCCCATATCCTCTTCGGGGCAATTTTCCACCTCCATGATCAGCCGCTCATCCGGGTAGAGGGGGGTCAGATTGTCGAAGAGAATTTTGTCCCGTGTCTTGAACGGTTCGTCAAAGTTGATTTTTTCCACCCGCAGCAAGGCAAAATAGCGTTCATTTTCCTTGGGAGCCCGGATTTGCCCATCGATCACATCGCCGGTGCGCAGGGCAAAGCGACGGATTTGCGAGGGCGAGACATAAATATCGTCCGGGCCGGGCAGATAGTTCATGTCCGGGGCGCGCAGAAAACCGAAGCCATCCGGCAGCACCTCCAGCACCCCCTCGCCATAGATCTGGCCGTTGTTGGAGATCTCCGCCTTGAGGAGGGCGTAGATCAAATCCTGACGGCGCATCCCGTTGATGCCCTCGATTTTTTTCTCAACGGCCAGGGCGGTTAATGCAGAAACACTTTCCGATTTCAGGTCTTTTAGGTTCATGGGGCATCAGATCAATTCAGTGGGTTGAACAACACGGGTGAACGCAAGGATGTCCGATCCCGGAGGGAAGACAAGCGTACATTCCACTAAGACGCAGGAGAAACCAACTACGGGGGTGACACCCCCTACAGGAATTCAAAACATTCAAGCTGCGGCAACCGCCAGCACACGGCCAGCACGCGCAAACCGCTGGATAATCGTTGGATTAAAAGGTCGGAACGTTGTTGTTTGACTGGGGGATGGGCGTCAGCTCGGGTGCAGCAGTGCAAACGAGCAACAGACAGACTTCTCTAAAACAGCGACGTCCGCAACCGGAGCGGCCAAGCCAAGCCACCAACCGGGGGATACATACCAACCGTTTGTGAGGTTAAACGGGGTTTCCGCAAATGTCAAACATAATTTTTTATATTTTGTCCCAGTTGGTCATGGTAGGATGCGCGGCAGCAGAAATTTCCCGCTTGCCTGGCCAGTCGTTGATCGCCTCCGGCCACCGGTGTGGCCAGGCCCGTTGCCGTCTTTCCGCACCGGAGCCGGTCTGTCGGGCGCGTTGTTGAAGCTCCGCCCACATCTGTTCCAACAACCGTTCGGTGGCCGACCAGGGACCGCTGTTGTCAATGGTCTGCCGGGCACGGCGTCGCTTGTCCGCCTCGGGCAGTTGCTGGGCGATGACGGCCCGCCGCACCTCGGGTGACATGCCCGTCCGCTCTTGCAGACGCGCCCACTGGGCGGGGCCGCACAATACGGCCACCGTCCAGTCATACCGCTCTTCCCCATTGGTTTCGAACAGCAGGGGAATTTCCGCCACCACCAGGGCCGTCTCTCCTGCTGGCGTGGCCTGTTGCCATTGCGCCAGGGCCAGGGCCTGCCGTTGCTGGATCCGGGGATGGACAATCGCCTCCAGGGCGGCACGGGCCTCGGGATCCCGGAAAACAATCTCCCCCAGTCGCCGCCGGTCAAGAGGAGGGTGCGCCCCAGAATTTTCTCCGGCCAAAACTGTCGCGCCAAAACGGGCCACCACCGCCTGCCAGCCGCTGCTGCCTGGCTCCAGGACGGCCCGCGCATCCTGATCCGCATCCAGCAGATGGGCACCCCGCTCCGCCAGCCAACGGCTGACCCGGCTTTTGCCACAACCCACCGAACCCGTCACGGCCACCAAAAATAATTCGCCCGACATTTTAATTGGCTCTCCATCGTTCAACAGGGGGGCCTTGATCATCTTTTCGGCCATTCCAGTCAGAACCCTGGATTCCCGCCTTCGCGGGAATGACGAGCGAATTTCGCGTCATACCCATTCCCGTCATGCCCGCGAAGGCGGGCATCCAGGAGAGTTCGTGGACGAAACGACGATCAAGGCCAACAGGGGACAAGCACACGCTCCCATTATCCCGCCATTGCGCCACGATTCAAGAAAATTTATTCCGGTGGCAGCCTGGATCAGGTAGACTGTGGCCATTCCGCACCATGCCACTCCTTATCGTCCACGGGAAGAGCCACCATGACAGGATCCACACAAGACGTTGTCACCCACCGGTGGGGAATGCTCCTGCTGGTGGTGGTCCTGGGTATGCTCTGGTTTGCCTGGCCGGGCTATCGGGATCTGAACGAACCGGACGAAGGCCGCTACGCCGAAATTCCGCGCGAAATGGCCGTCACGGGAGATTGGCTGACCCCCCGTCTGGACGGGTTTAAATATTTTGAAAAACCGCCGTTGCAATACTGGGCAACGGCAGGCCTCTATCGCGTCCTGGGCACCAGCGTGGCCACCTCCCGGCTGTGGTGCATCCTGATGGGCTTTGTCGGCATCCTGTGGGTGATCCGGGTGGGGGGAATACTGTTCGGCCCCGCTGCGGGCGGGTATGCCGGTTTGAGTCTGGCCAGTATGCTCCTGTATGTGGCCATGGGCCATTTCAACACCCTGGACATGGGCGTCGCCGTCTGCCTGATGGGGGGCATGGGTGCGTTGCTGCTGGCCCAGTCATGCCGGGCGACCGATCCGCGCGCCTGTCGCCATTATATGCTGCTGGGTTGGGCGGCTTTGGCCGGGGCCTGCCTGAGCAAGGGAATGATTGGCCTGCTCCTGCCGAGTGCCAGCCTGCTGCTTTATACCCTCTGGCAACGGGATTGGACCCTTTGGCGACATCTGCATCTGGGTTGGGGGCTGCTCCTGTTTCTGGCCTTGACCGTGCCCTGGTTTTGGGGGGTGAGCCTGGTCAACCCGGAATTTCCCCATTTTTTCTTTATCCATGAACATCTGGAACGCTATACCAGCACGGTCCACGGGCGGACCGGCGTGTGGTGGTATTTTCTGGGCGTCCTGCTCCTGGGCAGCATACCCTGGACCCATCGGGCCCTGGTGGTCCTGTTCCGGCCTGGGTTTGCCCGGCGCGGGGAAAAGGGCGGCTTTGATCCGGTCCGGCTGTTGTGGGTCTATATCGTCTTTACTCTGTTTTTTTTCTCCATCTCGCAATCGAAGTTGATCCCCTATATTCTTCCCCTGTTGCCGCCTCTGGCCATTCTCCTGGGGCGGCATTTGGCCAGGGAGGTTCATGGCCTTGTGCGGGTCGGCTGGGAGACCCGCATCCTGGCCATTGTGGCCCTGCTGCTGGTGGTGGGGGGTATCCATGTGGATCTGTTTGCCGATGACCGCCACCCGGTCGAGATGCTCCTGCATATCCGTCCTTGGCTGCTGGGGGCCGCCTCGGTGCTGGCGGTGGCGGTCGGGATCTCTCTGTGGCGGCACTGTCGCGGGCAGACCGCCTTGATCACTTTGGTCACGGCCACGCTGCTGGCCTTTCAGTGTCTCTCCTGGGGGGCGCACGCCTTTTCGCCCAGCAATTCCAGCCAGGAGGCCGCCCAGGCGATCGCTTCGGTCGGTGATGCCACTACCCCCGTCTATGCGGTCAACTGTTATTTCCAGTCGTTGCCGTTCTACCTGAACCGGACTGTGGTGCTGGTCCAATTCAAGGGCGAGTTGGAATTCGGGATCCAGCAGGAGCCGGGCCGATGGTTGGCGGATCCCGTGCTTTTCCGCCAACGGTGGTTGCAGGAGAGTCAGGCGGTGGCCATCTTTCGTCGGGATGATTTGAAAATGTGGCGTGCCACTGGTTTGCCGATGCGGGTGCTGCATGAAGATCAGCGGCGGGTGGTGGTGGCGCGGCGTTGAGCGTCTGATGTGCAGATCCGGGCTGCCCTATGCACACCTCTTTACGTTGACAAAAAATCCGCAGCATATTGTACAGTGATAGGGGTCCAGGGGGATTATCCCCCTGGTGGGGTCCAGGGGCAAAGCCCCTGGTGGGGTCCGGGGCGAAGCCCCGTGAGGCACACCATATCAACCAATTAGTGTATTTGCCCCCAAACTCCCACCGGGGAGCGTGATGCTCCTCGGCCTCCTGTCCGTTGTCCGAATTTTGCTGCAATGCTTTCA
>JADFYM010000292.1 GCA_015233035.1 Magnetococcales bacterium | reverse complement strand
GTAGCTCAGAAGATGCGGCAACTGACTATGAGTGTGCGGTTGGTATTTGACTACCTCCGTATGACGCAAAACACCTGTCGCGCTACCGTTTCGTAGCTTCCCTGGCCGAGAACAAATTTACCGTGGGCGCGGCATTCGTGTACCACCCGGCTGGGCCGGGATAAACCTTTGACGACGGTTCGAGGGGAATGGTACCGTTATGCTTGGTATACGCTTTCAGAACGAGACATGGAGCAGCCGCATGATTATTCCTGTCATTCTTTCCGGTGGTTCCGGTACCCGCTTGTGGCCACTGTCGCGGGAGGCCTATCCCAAGCAATTTCTCGCCCTGTTTGGGGATCGCTCCCTCTTTCAGGCCACCTTGGACCGTTTGCGCGGTGTGTCCGACTGCGGACCGCCCATGCTGGTCTGCAATGAACAACATCGTTTTCTGGTGGCAGAACAACTCCGTGTCTTGGGGGTGACAGATGCCACCATTCTGTTGGAGCCGATGGGGCGCAATACCGCTCCGGCCACGGCCTGTGCGGCGTTTTCCGCCCTGAGTCGGGATCCCGATGCCCTTCTGTTGGTCCTCCCCTCCGATCATCTTATTCGCGATGTCGCCGCCTTGCATCAAGCCCTGGCGGCCGGTCGGCAGGCGGCCGAGCAGGGGCGTCTGGTCACCTTTGGCATTGTGCCGACCAGACCGGAGACCGGGTTTGGCTATATTCGCCGGGGCCGCCTGCTGCACGAATGGTCGGCCACGACGGATGAAGTTCCCCAACAAGCCCTTTTCACCGTGTCGGCCTTTGTGGAAAAACCAGACCGGGAGACCGCCCAGACCTATCTGGATTCAGACGAATATTACTGGAACAGCGGCATGTTTCTGTTCCGTGCCGACCGGTTTTTGCAGGAGTTGCAACGGTTGGCCCCGATGGTGTGGAGTGCCTGCTTGCAGGCTGTGGCCCAGGCCAAAACCGCCTTTGATTTTATCTTTCTGGACGCCGCCGCCTTTGCCGCCTCCCCCAGCGATTCCATTGACTACAGCATCATGGAAAAAACCACCGATTCGGTGGTGATTCCGCTCCAGGCGGGCTGGAATGATGTGGGTACCTGGTCTGCCCTGTGGGAAGAGGGCAACCAGGATGAGGCGGGCAATGTGTTGCTGGGAGATGTCATGACCAAAGATGTCATCCGCTCTTTCATCCACAGTGAGAGTCGCCTGGTCGTGGCCATCGGCATGGCCGATCATATTATCGTCGAGACGTCGGATGCGGTACTGGTGGCCCACCGGACGCAGGTCCAGGATGTCAAGACCCTGGTCAACCGGTTGCAGGTGTTGGGGCGGGATGAGGTGGTCTCTCATCGCCACGTCTATCGGCCTTGGGGTTCTTATGAGTGCGTGGACCATGCGCCCCGTTTCCAGGTCAAGCGTATCATCGTGAATCCGGGGGCCAAGCTCTCTTTGCAACGGCATCATCATCGGGCCGAGCATTGGGTGGTTGTCAAAGGGACGGCACGGGTGACCAAGGGCGAGGAAACTTTTCTGCTCAGCGAGGATCAATCGACCTACATTCCCCTGGGGGTCATCCACCGTCTGGAAAATCCGGGCCGCATCCCGCTGGAACTGATCGAGGTGCAATCCGGCAGCTATCTGGGTGAGGATGATATTGTGCGCCTGGAAGACCATTATGGCCGGGCGGAATGAGAGGATATACTATGCGCGGTCATAAGCGATACTTTCTGTTCCGTCATTCCCGCGAAAGCGGGAATCCAGTTGGCCTGTTGGCCCTTCTGGATTCCCGCCTGCGCGGGAATGACGATACTCGTCAATTGTGACCATGCACAGTATAGTATCTGCTCAGGTCATCTCCCCATAGAGTTTTTCCAAACTGGCGGTATACCCTGCGGCATCGCACAAGCGCGATGCTTGCATCTGTGGCCGGAGATGGGCACGCAGGGTGGCCAGCCGGGTCAGGTCTGCTGCCAGGGTGGCGGCAATCTGGACATATTCATCGCTGGTGGTCGCAATCCACTCCGGGTGCCCCAGGGTGGTGAGCAGGCTGGTGCCCATACGGCTCATGTATCCTGTTCCCGCCAGCGTCACCACGGGCACTCCCATCCACAGGGTGTCACAACTGGTCGTGGCCCCGTTGAAGGGGATGGGATCGAGGGCAATGTCCAGCAGACCAAAGGCCGGCAGGCACTGTTCGGGTGGCACCGTTGGTCGCAGCAGGATGCGGTCGGCGGCGATACCCCGTTCGGCAAAATGGTGCCGAAACAGCGCGCAGGTTCCCGGATCGCCCAGGCTGGAGGCCTTCAAGGCCAGGCGGGCCTGGGGGACAGCCTGCAACACCCGCGCCCAGAGATCCAGACAGGCGTTTGACAGCTTGGGCGTATTGTTGAAACTGCCGAAGGTGACAAACCCGTTGGTCAGGGCGGGCAAGGGGGCGACGGGCGGTGCGTCCGGGCGTTGATAGCAGAGAAACCCCTCGGGCAGGCGCAGCACCCGTTCCGTGTACAGATGTTCGGCGTGGGGCGGAATCAGGTGCGCATCGGCAATGAGATAATCCATGCCGGCCAGACCGCTGGTATAGGGATAGCCCAAAAAATTGACCTGCACGGGTGCCGGACGACAGGCCAGCAAGTCCGGTCGTCCGCCTGCCGTATAACCGGCCAGATCGACCAGAATGTCAATCCCGTCCTGCTGAATCTGCGTCGCCATCCGTTCCAGACTCCATCCTTCCAGATCACGCCATTGCTGGGCAGACGCCATCAACCGTTGGCTGGTGGCATCGGGGGCATACGGCAACGCATAACAGGTGACATGAAAGCGGTCGGTGTGGTGATGTTGCAGGACCGGTTCGATAAAGGTACCCACGGGATGGGAGCGAAAATCGGGCGACAGATAGCCGATGCGTCGCCGCAGCCGACCGGGGCGGGCGGGCTGGTGGGTGGCGGGGGGAGGCAGCGGTTTGGCCTGGCGGCTGATTTGCGCGGCCAGTTCCTGATGCAACCGGGTTTGCCCCATGGCGTCCAGGGTGTCGCGGTAGAGCGATGAAAAGAGCGTGTTGCCGATGGCCACCCAACTGTCCGGCTTGAGGCGGCGGGCCTCGGCCAACAGGTGTTGCCCTTCGTCAATGCGGGCCTGTTGGACCAGGGCAAAGGCCTTCATGCCGAGCAGATCCACATGGTGTGGATGGCGGGCCAGGACCGGATCAATGGTGTGCAGGGCCTCGCTGATGGCACCGGTATCAATCAGGGCGCAGGCCAGACTGGCCACGCTGTCGGCATCGTCGGGTTGTTGTCGCACCGCCTGGCGCAGGCAGGCCAGGGCCTCCGCATGGCGTTTTTTGAGCCGGTACAGGGTGCCCAGATTGGTCAGAGCCACCCCATGCGTTGCATCGATGGCCAGACAACGCCGCCAAGCCGCCTCTGCCTCATCCGTTCGGCCAACGGCCCGGTAGGCCACCCCCAGGGCATTGGCGGTGCTGGCCAGACCGGGTTGCAGTGACTCGATCCGTTGATAGACCGCCAAGGCTGCCTCGGCCTGTTCCTGTTGGTACAAGGCGTCGCCGTGCAGGCGCAACAGGTCGCACTGGTCTGGCAGACGGGTCAGGGCCTCTGCCAGGCAGGCGCGTGCTTCTGCCGGGCGGTTTTGGGCTTGATACAGGTGAATACGGTTGAGCCAGACGGCCACCCAATCGGGTGTCAGGCGGGTGGCGGCCTGATACTGCTGTTCGGCTTCTGCGCTTTGCCCGGCATCGGCCAGGGCATTGGCCAGATTATAGTGACTTTCCGCCTGTTGCTGGTCGGTTTGCCCCGGCAGGGCGAGGGCGTGCCGATGCTGCTGAATGGCCTCCGCATGACGCCCCAACTGGCGCAACAGATTGCCCAGATTGCGCCGGGCCATCAACAGCCGGGGTTGCAGGCGCAGGGCGGTCTGATAATGGAACAAGGCCCCGACCGGATCGCCTTGATCACGCAACAGATTGCCCAGATTGTAGTGGGCGGGATAGAGCGTGGGTTGCAGGCGCAAGGCCGCCTGGAACTGGGCGATTGCCTCGTTGATCATGCCCAGTTTTTGTTGCAGATTGGCATAATTGAATAAAAGTTCCGGCGTGGCTGCGCCGACCTGTATGGCCTTTTGATACAGGGCCAGTGCCTCGGCGGAGTTGCCCTGGTGGGCCTGGAGGGAGGCCAGATTGGCCAATGCCGCCGGATGGTGGGGATGGTGCGCCAACAGGTGTTGATACTGGCGGATGGCCTCCGCCACGCGCCCCTGCTGATGGGCCAACAAGGCCTGTTCCAACCCGTGGGCCAGGGGAGCGGCAGGGGGTTGCGTGGGAGTGGTGGGTTTTTTGGCCATGGGGGGTAACGCATCCCGTTATGCACATCGCATAAAGTTGTGATTATTCATGGGGGTCTGGGGGAGATTATCTCCCCCGGTGGGGTCCAGGGGCAACGCCCCTGGTGGGGTCTGGGGCGAAGCCCCGGAAAAACAAGTCCCTGGAGTTGGAGAGAATAACCTATTGCCACTGTATCATTTTTTGATGCACAGCCTTTTGATATTCCGAACCCCGCCAGGGGGATAATCCCCCTGGCCCCCTGCCTATATGAACGATTTTCTGCGATGTAATCGTGGGCCGCTCCCCCCCAGGGCAAAATCGCCCGTTGTCAGACCAGAGATCTGCGTGGTGGTCAGATAGGCAATGATGCCTCCTGCTCAGCCGAGGCTGGCCGAAGAGCGGCTTTTTCCTGGGCCAGCCTTTCCTGCAATCGACAAGCCATCTCCTGTTTGCTGCGCCTGAGCAAGACGATCTCGGATGCGTCCAGCATCCGCAGTCCGGGCGAGATAGCGAGCCTCTGATTGAGTAAGGCAGTCGAAGGGGTAACCGAACCTGTCATGCCACCACTCTTCCAGTTCCTGTCCATGTTTGTTCCTGAGTTCGTGTAAACTAGGTATCCACTTCGGTTAAGCCCTATCCACTTCGATCAAGCGTCTTTGTCTTGTGAATCTTCCCTCTTGGGTTCGCAACAAGTGATCGATACGGTGCTGGTTTCGTGACTACAGCTTGCTGG
>JADFYM010000291.1 GCA_015233035.1 Magnetococcales bacterium | reverse complement strand
CAAGGGCCTTATTCTCCTCAAGCAGTCGGGAGATAGTTATCGTATCTTGGTTCATGGGGAAATCTTGAACCATAACTGGGTTTCCATGTCAACCCCTCGCGATCGGGACGCCTACCTGGGCAGTTACGAATGGTTTATATTGGCACCGGTGGGGTTCTGCCCGCCGCCCCGCCGGGGGTTGGGAGGGTTCTCGGCCCCCGGAAGTCATACTTTTGGCAACAGGGAGCTTTTTTCCATGATCATTGGCGTACCGGCAGAAATAAAAGTGCATGAATACCGCGTGGGCATGACCCCAGCCGGAGTCCATGAGGCGGTCGCCCATGGTCACCAGGTGCTGGTCCAGACACGCGCTGGCATGGGCATTGGTTGCGCAGATACCGATTATGTGCGGGCCGGTGCCGAAATGGTCGCCGACGCCGAATCGATTCTGGGCCGTGCCGAGTTGATTATCAAGGTCAAGGAGCCGCAGCCCACAGAATGCCGCCTGCTCCGTGCCGGCCAGATCCTGTTCACCTATCTGCATCTGGCCCCCGATCCGGTCCAGGCGGACCTGCTGCTCGCTGCCGGTTGCACAGCCATCGCGTATGAAACCGTGACTGATGTCCATGGTGCCTTGCCGTTGCTCGCGCCGATGAGCGAAATTGCTGGCCGGATGGCCATCCAGGTCGGCGCGACCAGTCTGGAGAAGGTCCACGGCGGTGCGGGCATCCTGCTCGGTGGGGTGCCTGGCGTGGAACCCGCGCGGGTGGTGATTCTCGGCGGGGGGGTGGTGGGCACCAACGCCCTGCGCGTCGCGCTGGGCATGGGGGCTGATGTCGTGGTGCTCGACCGTTCCATGCACCGGTTGACCGAGCTCGACACCCTTTACGGACCACGTCTCAAAACGGTCTTCGCGACCGCAGAGGCCATCGACCATCATATCACGCAAGCGGATTTGGTGATTGGTGCCGTCCTGGTTCCCGGTGCGACCGCACCCCGGTTGATCAACCGTCAGCAACTCGGCAGGATGAAAGCGGGCTCGGTGCTGGTGGATGTTGCCATCGACCAGGGTGGTTGCTTCGAGACCAGTCGACCAACCACCCATGCCGAGCCGACCTATGTGCTCGACGGCATCGTCCATTATTGTGTCGCCAACATGCCCGGCGGTGTCGCGCGGACCGCCACCCTGGCCCTGACCAATGCCACCCTGCCCTATATATTGACGATTGCAGATAAGGGTTGGCGCAGGGCCGCATTGGATGATAACTTTATCGCTGCTGGAATCAACGTTCATGCGGGCAATATTGTCCACCCCACTGTCGCTGCTGCCCTGGGACGTACCCCCGTTCCGCCGGTATACTGAACAGGGACACGGCTCTGCGCCCGCAGAGGACACAGCATTGGGTCGTCCCCGGTGAAACTGAACAGCCGGGGTAACCGACCTGTTTTTCAACCTGAACGAAAGGAGTCACCCCCATGCCCGGTACCGTTTCCGTCACCCGTACTGATCAAGCCATCACCATCAAGATTAAAGGCCGATTCACTTACAAGATACACGCGCCATTTCGGGCCGCCTACCGGGATGGCGCACTGGATCAAGGTTTTAAACGGCGTTTTATTATCGATCTGGCCAGTACGGAATATATCGATTCCTCGGCGTTGGGCATGTTGCTCGTGTTGCGTGGCAAGACTTATGCCCATGAGGCGCAAATTGAAATAATCAATGCGCGTCCGGAAGTGCGTAAAGTGCTGGAAATCGCCAATTTTCATCTCTTGTTTAAAATCACGTAACCGGATCAGCCGGTGTACTCCTGACCAATTTGCGCTGGCAACACTCACAAGGAGATCCAAACAATGGGCGGTAATAATTCACTGATCAGTAACCTTGCCAATTCCGTATTTCCACGGATGCCGAACTTTTACAGCATGATTCTCGCGCAGTGCGAGTTGGTCACGCAGTCCTCGGCGGCCCTGGTGGAGTTTATGCAAACGAACAGCAAGACCACAGCCGACACGATCATCCGTTTGGACGAGGAAGAGGATGCCCTCAAGGCGCGACATCTGGAGGTTTTGGCCGACGCTTTTGCCACCCCGTTGGACCGGGAAGATCTGCAGCGGGCCATCACCTCCGTGGGCGTGACGATGAAATATGCGGCGACCATCGTGCAAGAGATGCAGACATTGACCATACAACCGGGGCCATTCAGCACCGAGATGGCCATTTTGCTCCTGGAATCCAACAAGGCCCTGTATCGCGGCTATAAAAAATTGGGCACCGATGCGACGGCGTTGGCCGAGAACGATGCCCATGTCGCTGTGCGCGCCAAGCACAACCTGGATCAATGCTTCCGGCGCGCCCTGGCTGACCTGTTTGATACTCAAAGAGTCAAGGACAAGATCAAGAATGATGCCCCGGACGCCAAAATGGCCGCCCTGGTCTGTATCCTGGACATTTTCAAGCAGCGGGAAATCTACCGGCATCTGGTGGACTCTGCCCATGAACTCTCCCAGGCTGGCAACTGTTTGCATGACATTGTTGTCAAAATATCCTGAGACTGTTTTTGCCGCTTGACATACGGCAAAGGGGCGATAGATAACAGTGCCGGTCGAAAAATTTATCCCGATTTTCTACAGCATCCGGCTATACTGCCAGACAGAGAGACCGGCTTTTCAACCCGTCGTCAAGGAGTACACACCATGAAGTTGGAAACCATCGCCGTGCATGGCGGCTATCAACCAGACCCCACCACGAAAGCGGTGGCTGTACCCATCTATCAGACCACATCCTATGCGTTCGACAGCACCCAGCACGCGGCGGATCTGTTCGATCTGAAAGTGATGGGCAACATTTACACCCGCATCATGAATCCCACCACGGCCGTACTGGAACAGCGGGTCGCCGCCATGGAAGGGGGCATCGGGGCCCTGGCTCTGGCCTCGGGGCAGGCAGCCATCACCTATGCCATTCTCACCATCAGTGAAACCGGTGATAACATTGTCGCTTCTGCCGCGCTCTACGGCGGCACCTACAACCTGTTTGCCCATACCCTGCCCCAATATGGCATCGAGGTTCGTTTCGCGGATCATCGCGATCCAGCCAGTTTTGACCGTTTGATCGATGCGCGCACCAAGGCCGTTTTCGTCGAATCCATTGGCAATCCGTTGGGTAATGTGGTGGATTTCGCTGCTCTGGCCGAGGTGGCCCATGCGCGCGGGGTGCCATTGATTGTCGACAATACCGTCCCGACCCCCGTGCTCTGTCGTCCTTTCGAGCACGGCGCAGATATTGTGGTCCACTCGCTCACCAAATATATGGGTGGGCATGGCACCTCCATCGGCGGTGTGCTGGTGGATTCGGGCAAGTTTCCCTGGAGTGCGCACAAGGAACGGTTCCGTCGTCTGATCGAACCGGATGTCTCCTATCACGGGGTCTCCTACACCGAGGCGTTGGGGGCGGCCGCCTATATCGGCCGGGCGCGGGTGGTGCCCTTGCGCAATATGGGGGCGGCCATTTCACCCATGAACAGCTTTCTTATCTTGCAGGGTATCGAAACGCTGCCACTCCGCATGGAACGCCACTGCGCCAACGCCCTGGCCACCGCCCGTTTCCTGAAAAGTCACCCCAAGGTGACCTGGGTGAACTATGCCGGCCTCGAAGACCATCCCAGTCGTCCCCTGGTCGATCGCTATTGCAGCGGCAAGGCTTCCGGCATTTTGACCTTTGGCGTCCAGGGCGGGCAGGAGGCCGGTGGTCGATTCATCGATGCGTTAAAACTGATCACCCATCTGGTGAATATCGGCGATGCCAAATCCCTGGCCTGTCATCCGGCCAGTACCACCCACCGCCAATTGTCGGCAACTGAAATGGCCAAGGCGGGCGTGACCGAAGACATGGTGCGCCTCTCCCTGGGCATCGAACATATCGATGATCTGCTGTTTGACATCACGCAGGCACTCGAAGCCGTCGGTTAACCCTGACCCAAACGGGCCGTACCACCGGGGGAGGATCCTCCCCCGGTTTGGCCGCCCGGTTTGGGCATCCGCGTGCCATCCTCTGTGTCTGCCTCCCCCGGTGCTCTCTCTGACATAAACACACAAAATTATTGTTAATCATGTTTCTATTTTACAAAAAATTATTATAAAATCTGTTTATATTATTATAATCCACTGTTATTTCATGCTACGCTGCATTCTGTTGGGGAATGTCGGCGGTGGCAAACAGGTGGAGAGGATCTTGTGAGCGAACAAAACAGGATATCCGCCGCTGGCCAAAGGAATATTTGCCCAAAATTTTTGAACCGGAACGGGTGGATCGCATCATGGAGGTCTCTGCCGAGGCCGCCGGGGAGATGACACGCCGCCTGGCGAAAGAGGAGGGCCTCTTTGCCGGACATTCGGCAGGGGGTGCCCTGGCCGCCGCCCTCACCCTGGCCGGAGAGCTGTCCGGGGAGGGGTGTCTGGTGGCCATTCTGCCGGATCGGGGCGACCGTTATATTTCCACCGCCCTGTTTGAGTAGATCCTGCACGCCAGCAAACCCTGGCGACTGTCCGGGATGCTCAGAGGTGTTGGCCCACCCAGGCCAGCAGGGCAGGCAACGGCATCGCCCCGGCCTGGCGAGCCACTTCCCGGCCACCCCGGAACAGAATGAGGGTGGGAATACTCTGGATGCCGAATTGTGCCGCAATGGCCCGTTCTGCTTCCGTATCCAGCTTGGCAACCCGTACCCTGGGCTCCAGGGTCGCCGCTGCCTGCATGAAAACCGGTGCCATCATTTTGCATGGTCCGCACCATGTTGCCCAAAAATCCACCAGAACCGGAATATGGTTGCTGGCGAGATGGGTCTGAAAGGTGTCTGTGGTCAGGTTGACCGGTTGTCCCTGAAAAAGATTGCCCTTGCAACGGCCGCATTTGCCCTGCGCGGCCGGTTTTTCCCGGTGCAGGCGGTTGATGGCAACACAAGCGGGACAGACAACCTGGTAGTGGACAGAAGTGAAAATCAGTGACCCGTCCACAAGGACATGATACGCTGCCTGCTCACGTTAATTTTTCTCGGAGGGCTGGCCATGGGACAAGGTCTTGAGTCTGCGATCTCTCTTTTT
>JADFYM010000290.1 GCA_015233035.1 Magnetococcales bacterium | reverse complement strand
GGTGGGGGGGGTCTGGGGGGGGCGGTTCTCCGCCCTCCCCCAGCCGGGCACACTCACACCCCGGCAATGCGCACGACCCGCTCACCCCCCGGATGCACAACCACCTCTCCCACCTGCCAGGCCTGTTCCCCTGCCGCGCGCAGCGCACCAACCGCCGCCTCGGCATGATCGGCGGCCACAATCACAATCATGCCCAAACCGCAATTGAAAGTGCGCAGCATTTCCTCTTCCGTGACATGTCCCAGACTCTGTAGCAGGGAAAACACGGCAGGCCGTGGCCAGGCTGTTTTATCCAGTTCCACCCCCACCCCGACAGGCAGAACGCGGGGAATATTTTCCCAAAAACCACCCCCGGTAATATGCACCAACCCCTTGACCGGCAACTGTTTGGACAAGGCCAACAGCGGTCGGACATAGATACGGGTGGGGGCCAGCAACACCTCGCCGAGCGTCCTGCCCTCGAAAGGACTGTCCAGCCCAGGCCCGCCCTCTTCCAGCACCAATCTGCGAATGAGGGAATAGCCGTTGGAGTGGGGACCGGAGGAGGCCAGACCGATGACGGCATCGCCCGGCACGATGGTGCGGCCATCAATGATAGCCGTTTTTTCGACAATGCCGACGGCAAAACCGGCCAGATCAAACTCGCCATCGGGATAAAAACCCGGCATTTCAGCGGTTTCGCCGCCGATCAAGGCGCAACCCGCCTGCCGACAACCCGCCGCGATGCCCTGGATGACGGTGGCGGCCTCTTCCGGCCGCAGGCGGCCTGTCGCGAAATAATCCAGAAAAAACAGCGGCTCTGCCCCTTGGACCACCAGGTCGTTGACCGACATGGCCACCAGGTCGATCCCCACGGTATCCAGCCGACCGGTCAGAAAGGCGAGTTTGAGTTTGGTCCCGACGCCATCCGTGGCAGAAACCAGGACGGGATCGACATATTTTGACCAATCGGGATGGAACAGGGCACCGAAGCCGCCCAATTCGGAGGCGACCTCCGGGCGATGGGTGGAGTTCACGGCGGCCCGGATCAAGGAGACGACCCGGTTGCCCGCGTCAATATCCACACCGGCGGCGCGGTAGGTCAGGGGTGTTTTTGTGTCGGGTGTGGTCATGGCGTTACCTGGTTTCCCTTGCTGAACAGGGTAAATCGAACCTACCGTGCGAGATCGCAGAAGACACTGAGCATGGATCATTTATAGCCGCGATTGTGCGCAAAATCAATTGCCCGCCACACCAGACAACCCGCACAAAAAAACCCACAACTATTTCTGTTGTGGGTTTTCTTTGTCCATCCTTCCCGTGAACGGCCTACTCCAAGAGCTGCTGACACGGCTCTTGGAAGTGATCATTGATCTACTGACAAAGGCTTAATCAGCGGTCAACCGGGTATGCCGCCCGGTTGACCATTCCGCGCATATTCACAAATTTCCCGATGAGACGCAAGCAAAAACTGTCAAAGATCCCCCCAAGAAGGTACACTATGCCGGTCCCGTTTGGAATGGCACACAGTGAGGGAGGGCACGATATGAATCCAACAGAGCGGTTGATTGGGCACCGGGGCATGGGTGGCATGGGGCTGTTGTTTGCCCTGCTGTGGACACTGAGCGCGATGGCGGGCGAACCAACTGGCTTTTACCAGGTCGGGGTGGAGGCCGTCGTCCCGTTGCCTGTGGCGGCCAAGCAGGATCCCCGCACCATCGGCATGGAAAAGGCCAAAAAATTGGCCCTGGACCGTCTGCTGCACCGCATGTTCACCCGTGCCGACCTGGACCGGGAAAAAGCCTTTTTTGACTCCCTGGGGCAGGGGGTGAAACGTCTGACGGAACGGGTGGTGGTGGTGGGCGAGACGCAACGACCCAATGCCCTGTCTGTAGCCGTGGATGTCACCTTTTCCGCCCGGGAACTGACCGCTGCCCTGGCCCAGAAGGGTCTGTCATACAGCGAAAGCCGCCATCCCCCCGTTCTGTTTTTGGTGCGCGTCCAGGGTGGCACACCCGAAGAGACCACCAATGCCGAACCCCTGTTGCAAAAAAATTTGTTGGAAGAGGCCAAGGCGTTTGGTTTGCCGGTGGTCACGCCGATGGGCGACGTGGAGGATATGGGCCATCTTTCCTGGGACAAGGCCGCCGCAGGCGACCCGGAGTTGCGGCAATGGGCCCTCACCCGCTATGCCACCGAGCAAATCTGGGCCGTGGCCGTCTTGCTGACACCACAAGTCGGGGGTGGGGGCAGTGGCAGCAAAACGCCAACAGGCTCCACCCTCCAGGCCCATCTGCTGGGAGGCACCTTGAATGCCGCCAGACAATCACCGCCTGAACCGCTCGAAGCCGAAGTGGCGAGTGCCACACCACCCAGTCGGTGCGTCGACAGCGGCGAATCCCGCAATTGTCCCTACGCCGTGCTGGCCCGTACCCTGTTGCAAAAAATGGTGGACCAATGGATCCAAGACCACACCATCCATCCCAATCTGCTCCATACCACCGCCCTGCGGGTGATTCACGGGCCAAAGCTGGCCCAGTTTGCCCAGTTTGTCACCAGGCTGCGGTCCATGCCCGGTGTGACCAGCCTGAAGTTTTTGGAAGAACAGGCCACGGAATCCCGTATTCAGCTGGAATTTCAGGGTGAGGATGCGCAGTTGCGCGAGGGGCTCGGCCACCTGGGTGTCCAGGTGGAAGCCGGGAGTGCGGCCAATCCACCGGGTGCGGCCAATCCACCGGGGGTGACCAACCCGGCGGAAACGGCGCAGCCCGCCCGCGTGGAGATGGTGTTGCACCTGCCATGAATTGGCCTAATGCTCTGTCGTTTTTGCGTATTTTTTCGGTTCCCCTGCTGATCTGGCTGGTGGCAGAGGATTATACAACCGGTGCGCTATGGCTGTTTGCGTTGGCCGGGGCAACCGACGCCCTGGATGGCTTTATTGCCAAGCGGTTTCACATGGAAACCACGCTGGGACGCTATCTGGACCCACTGGCCGATAAATTGCTGTTACTGGCAGGCTTTGTTACCCTGACCGTGCTGGATCTGCTGCCGCTGTGGTTGACCTTGCTGGTGGTCACCCGTGACGTTGTGATTGTCGGCGGGGCGTTGGTGTATCAAACCATGACGGGCACGTTGGAAATCAAGCCCCTACGGATCAGCAAGGTGAACACGGTCTGCCAGATGATTTTACTGTTCCTGGTGCTGCAACATGCCGTCCACGGCGCATTGCAGGCGTGGTTGGATCCATTGATCTGGCTGACCGCGCTGACCACTCTGTTTTCCGGGGGCAGTTATATCTTTGAGTGGAGCAAACTGGCTGCGAAGCAGGAACGGTTGACGAGATCATGACCACCCCCATGTTCCAATTCATTCTGAATTTTCCGCTGGATCCCGTCTGCACCTTTGCCAACCTGGTGATCGGCGAGGGCAACCACCGGGCGGCTGAGGCGGTGCGTCTGCTGGTGGAACAGGCCGTTGTGCCCCAGGTGCCATCGGCCACGGTGTTGACCGGCGAGGCGGGTACCGGCAAAACCCATCTTTTGCAGGCGGCGGTCTGTCAGTGTCGTGTGCTGGCGGGTGAGGAGTCAGCCATTTATCTTCACACCACCGCTTTGCGGAGCCAATTGCGCACCAACGGCGAACAGGATTTGACCCGGTTTGTCGACCGTCACGCCGGTTGCCGTCTGGTGGCGGTGGATGATTTGGAATCTTTGGAAAACAGTCCCGCCCTGCAAGAGGGCATTCTATACCTGTTCAATCGCATGCGCGAGACGGGCGGGCACCTGCTGGTAGCCGGACAGCACTCTCCGCAAGAACTGGCGTGGCTGCGTCCGGATCTGCGTTCCCGTCTGTTGTGGGGGGCGGTGCTGGTGTTGGATCCTCCGGAGGATGAGATGCTGGGGGCCATTCTGGCCAAGATGGTGGAAGATCGGCAAGTGCGGTGCGGGCCGGAATTGCTCAAATTTTTGCAACTGCGACTGCCCCGGCGCATCCCGGACTATGCGGCGGCCCTGGATCGGTTGAACGAGGCCGGTCTGGAGTTGAAACGGCCATTGACGGTGCCGTTGGCCAAGGAGGTGTTGGGGTTGTAGTATCTTACCAGTCAAATTGTGCGCAAAATGGTCAAGATGCCAGGAGGTAGGTTGGCCTCGAAAGAGAGGGAATGAGAACAAGCTCACGCAGTTTGAGGCCAGATGCGATGACCATGCGACCCAGGCTGGTCAGATAGTATTTGTATGAGTTGACACATTTTTTGACCAGATGATGGACACGGAGTCGTTTGAGCATTCGTCCAACCTGGGACTCGGATTTATCATCAAGATGTACCCGCAGGTCTCGGTTGGTAAAGCCCTTTGTGACATCGGGGTGGCAATGGCCATTGCGCGGAGGATCCTCGCCGTCACGAGAGATCCGCGAGCACACTCTCCAACGTTGGGGCGTCCAAAATCCGCAACGTCCACTCCTCCAAGGCAGACGGTTCGGCCTTGGCTATTTTTTCGCAGGCCCAGTCCGGTACGTTGCCAAAGCGACGTTGCAACTGGCGCATCAGAATCTTGGCCTCGCCCTTTTTCTCGCCTGCCAACTCGCCATCCTGGCGGCCTTCGTTATATAACCTCATGATCCCCCCACTTTGGGTTAAATCAAGATTTAACATTTGAACGATCTCCTTTGCGTTGATTGTACGAAGGCGTGCCACAGCGAACAAACCCATGATTTCACGGGCTTCATAACGCACTTCTTCGGGAAAAGTATTGTTTACCTCTTCTTGCCACCCGCGTCCTTTACTTTTCAATATCTCTGGATCGGTATTCGCTTTCATGGTCAACGGAGCCAGAACCAATAGACGAGGGTCGATTTCTTTTAACCGCTCTTCGGAAAATTCGGAGAGTACTACCTCCACAAAACAGTCATCAAACCGGCATCCAGATCGTTTCTCGAAGATAGTCAGAGCCAGGGCGGCTGTCCAGGGCTGTTCAGTGTTCGTTAACTACCAACAATGTTAAGGTGTTCCCTCCTTTGACCAACAGGAGACGGAACGATGATGCTCATGCAAAACCATCTGGCCCATGTCCCGGATCTGCGAGGAACTCGCGGACGCAGGTATGATCTGGCGCACATCCTGCTCTTTTCGATACTTGCCGTTCTGAGCGGAG
>JADFYM010000028.1 GCA_015233035.1 Magnetococcales bacterium | reverse complement strand
CCCACTACATCGATGGCCATTCAGGCCCCTGGGAAACCTGCCAAGCATGCCGTGACTTCTGGTCTCCAGAAGAGTACAGGGACTATGCTGAAAATCCGGTCAATGTCCCAAAATATTGAATGGGGGGGCAGTGAGGTGTCTGCTGACGAGGCCCAGATCCTGGGCAATAAATTTGGACCGTGGAGGCCGTTTTTGGACACCCCAGTCTTGATCCGTTACCCCGTCCTGTACTACACTGACAAAAATAGATTATTGGCCTTTGGATGCGGGAGAAACTGGGGTGCGAAAGAAAGCATTGATCACGGGTGTGACCGGTCAGGATGGGGCCTATTTGTCCGAGTTTCTCTTGCGCAAGGGGTATGAAGTGCATGGGATCAAGCGGCGTTCTTCTCTCTTCAACACGGATCGCATTGACCATCTCTACCAGGATCCGCATGAGAGTGACCGTTCTTTTATCCTCCATCATGGTGACTTGACCGACAGTACCAGCCTGGTCCGTATCATCCAGGCAGTCCAGCCGGACGAAATTTATAATCTGGCGGCCCAGAGCCATGTGGCGGTCTCGTTTGAGGAGCCGGAATATACGGCGAATTCGGATGCCTTGGGTGCTTTGCGTATTCTGGAGGCGATACGCATCCTGGGCATGGAGAAAAAGGCGCGTTTTTATCAGGCTTCCACCTCTGAGTTGTATGGTTTGGTGCGTGAGACACCCCAAAGCGAGACCACCCCCTTTTATCCGCGCAGTCCCTATGCCGTGGCCAAACTGTATGCCTATTGGATTACCATCAACTATCGGGAGGCATATGGTATGTATGCCTGCAACGGGATACTCTTCAATCATGAGTCACCTGTTCGGGGTGAGACTTTTGTGACGCGCAAGATTACCCGTTCCCTGGCCCGGATCAAGCTGGGTTTGCAGGAAAAACTCTATTTGGGCAACCTGGGGGCGTTGCGGGATTGGGGGCACGCGCGCGACTATGTCGAGATGCAGTGGCTGATGTTGCAGCAGGAGCAACCGGAAGATTTTGTGATCGCCACCGGGGTGCAATATTCCGTGCGTGATTTTGTCGACCGTGCGGCGGCGGTGCTCGGGTTGCGGATCGCTTGGCAGGGGGCGGGGGTGGCGGAAGTGGGTGTGCTGGCCGAGGTGGCGGCGGGCGATACGGTGTTGCAGCAGCGCATCGGGCAGACCATTGTGGCGGTGGATCCGCGCTATTTTCGTCCCACAGAGGTGGAGACACTGCTGGGCGATGCCCGCAAGGCCAAAGAAAAACTCGGTTGGACCCCGCAGACCTCTTTTGACGAACTGGTCTGCGAAATGGCCTTGTCCGATCTTAAAGAGGCGGAATTTGAACTTCAGGTGCAGGCCTACGGGCACAAATCGTTGCGCCATCAGGAGTGAACGGGATGGCGCATTGGTCGGGGTCATGGGCATGGGTCAGTAGTTGATTCAATAAGGGGGTGATTATCACGCACCACGCCAGGGAACGTCTTGAGCAAAGGAATGTGTCCGATCTGGAACTGAGAGAGATTGTGGAAACGGGTGACATCAAGTGGCAAGGTGATCGACACTTGTGGATTTTCAAAGTGTTTCCAAACAGAAATGATAATATGGTCTGTGCCGCCGCTGTAGAGGAAGAGGTGTTGGTAATCAAAACAGTCATGACCAATTGGGAGGACTTAAAGAGATGAAGACAATCTATTATCCCGATGACGACATCTTGGTTATCACGTTAAGCGATAAGCCCGTGATCAGGGAAGTTTCTCAGTCATGGAATGTCAATTTCAGTTATGATGTTGATGGTAATGCCGTCGAAGTGGTGATCCTGGATGCCAAGGCGCAAGGGATGTTTCCTGTTGTGACGGAACGGTGTGCGGCCTGACAGCGGCCATCGGCGCGGGGCATTTGGATGTGTTGTTGTTTTTGCGGTTCAATCCTCGTGGTTTGGTGCAAAAATGTGGGCGTGGGCAAAAAACTCGTGCCTCGGAGTGAGACGGTCCATTGCTTGTTGCGCGGATGTCGGCTAGTATGCGCCGCAAGAAAGGACGACAAACTCTTGAACGGAGGAGTTCCGGAGCGGTCGAACGGGACGGTCTCGAAAATCGTTGTGGGGGTAACCCCACCCAGGGTTCGAATCCCTGCTCCTCCGCCATCAAGAGTATCTTGCACGGTATCATCGGTTCGGGCTTGTTCAACCAACGTGTGTTGGAAGGCAGATGAACAAACAGGATGTCATTTTTGTCGCTGGGCATCAGGGTTTGGTCGGTTCTGCCATCCTGCGTTGTTTGCAACGGCATGGTTTTGCCAATCTGCTGACCAAAACCCGCGCCGAGTTGGATCTAACCAATCAAGCCGCTGTACAGGCCTTTTTTGCCCGGGAACGCCCCACACATGTCTTTATGGCGGCCGCCAAAGTGGGCGGTATCCATGCCAATAGCACTTATCCCGCTGATTTTATTTATAGTAATTTGCAAGTCCAGACCAACTGCATCCATGCGGCTTGGCAGAGTGGTGTCCAAAAATTGCTCTTTCTGGGCAGTTCTTGTATTTACCCTCGGTTGGCTCCGCAGCCCATGAAGGAGGAATATCTTCTGACCGGGTCGTTGGAACCGACCAATGAGTGGTATGCCATTGCCAAGATTGCGGGCATCAAGCTGTGTCAGGCCTATCGGCGGCAGTATGGCTTTAATGCCATCTGTGCCATGCCCACCAATTTATATGGACCGGGGGATAATTTCCACCCGGAAAATGCCCATGTGCTGCCCGCTTTGCTGCGGCGGTTGCATGAGGCCAAGGAACGCCGTGCGCCGACCGTGGTCGTCTGGGGGACCGGTTCACCGCGGCGTGAATGGCTGCATGTGGATGATCTGGCCGAGGCCTGTCTGTTTTTGATGGCGCATTATGAGCAGGAGGAGATTATCAATGTCGGTTCCGGCCAGGATTTGACCATCGCCGAGTTGGCGGTCTTGCTCAAGCGGGTGGTGGGGTATGCGGGCGAGGTGGTGTTTGACCCTTCCAAGCCGGATGGGATGCTGAAAAAGCTGTTGGATGTTTCCCGCATGACCGCGTTGGGTTGGCAACCCAAAATAGATTTGGAAACGGGTGTGCGGGAGGTGTACACTTGGTTTGTGGGGCAGTCGGGGCAAGTGAGACGGTAGTTTGGGTTGATTAGTCAGCAGCCGAACGAGTGGATGGGATCGTTGATGTGGTGGCAAGAGTTTTTGGCCATGGTTTTCTCTTGAAGGGATAAGGTCCATGTTCGCGTACAAACAACACATCACAATTGGTGATCCAAATCATGTCGTGTTGTCTCACTTGCCGTTTCGATCTGGACAAAAAGTCGAGGTTTTGTTTCTCGTTGAGGAGGATGGATCAGAGGCTCAGATGTTGGGAATGCCTACGCTGTTTCGGAAAACCCAATCTCTTCCTCAGATTCAAACCATTACCGAAGAAGATATTGCCATCGAGATTGCCGCTTATCGTAGCGGGTTATGAGAATTCTGGTTGATACCAATGTCTTGATGTCAGCCATCTTGAAGGATGGCAAACCGGAACGAATCATTCAATTTATCATATCGCGAGCGGATATTGAGTGGATCGTGTCGTGTGATATATTGAAAGAATATAAGGATGTTATTGGAAGGAAAAAGTTTGGATTGCCAGCCTTGATCATCGTTTCGTCCACGAACTCTCCTGGATGCCCGCCTTCGCGGGCATGACGGGAATGGGTATGACACGAAATTCGCTCGTCATTCCCGCGAAGGCGGGAATCCAGGGTTCTGACTGGAATGGCCGAAACGATGATCAAGGCCTGGATTGCCTTTGCCGATCCAGCATGAATGGTTTGCATTGATTGACTTGGTGACCACGGAGATCCCAGTTGGTCTTGCCGTGGACTTTTCAAGGGATCGGAAGGATGAGAAATTTTTGGTGTGTGCCTTGCAGGCAGAAGCGATGTTCTTGATCACTGGAGATCACGATTTTTCTGTGGCACAACAGCTTGTAAATACAAAAATTATTTCTGTTTCATTGTTTGCAAAGTTTTTTAAGTTGTTGTGATTTATTGAAAAAATCCATGAAGTGGTCCGTTCATTCCCCTCATTTGGCGTTGCGAAGGAAAGCGAGAAATGACCATCCCGACCGGTCTTCCTGGTACACAAAAAACGGGCGGTGTTGCGGCGACCACAGCCCCCCTTCGGGAGCCACCGGTGATCAGCCAAGACGAGATGGATCTCCTGCAAGCCGTTGTGCAGTTGGACAAGAACGATGATGTAAATGGGCTGCACAGTTTGATTGCCAGTAATCGGTATAGTGCAGACCAGGTCACGGTGGTTGTGCCATACCTGCTCGCTGCGGGGCGGGTGCGCGCCGCCTATTTGTTGGCCATGATTCTGGACAATGCGGGTCGCCGCCACACCCATATTTCTCTCGCGCTCGGTGCGGGCGGGCTGGCTTTTGGCCGACCGGTGGACGAGGCGCGGGGGGTGCAGATGCTGTGGGCGCAGACCGATGCGCAATCCGTCGAACAGCAGCAGTTTATTGACAACCGGATTGTACGCCCGCTGGTCAATGCCTTGCTGAACAATCTGTTGGGCTGTGGCAACATTGCAGCATCCGATGCCTATCTGGAAAGTGCGGATAATGTGCGGCATACGCTGCGGGTGATGGAACTGCTCCGGGCGGCGGTGCCGTGCTTTCGCCCGATTTTTGATATGAATGCCCCGATACCAGAGTTGTCCCTGGCCGAGATGCGCCAGCGGGGTCGGGAGCAGTCCCGTTTGATCCATCATCCGTTGCCTCCTGCGGATGTACCGCGCCAGCGGCGGCGGGTGCTGGTCTTTCAAAGGGAACGGTATCACACGCACCCTGATGTCAACGATCCAGGCAGAATGCCTGTCAACCGTTCCCGTCTTTCCCATTTCGGACCGCTCATGGTGGAAGCCATGAACGCTTATGGCTGGGACGCGGAGTTTTGTCCCATATTTGGTACCCGGTTTCGCCGGATGGTTGACTGTATCCCGTTCATTGTCGAAATGTGTCGGCAAAGGGATCCGGATATAATGGTCATTGAACAGGATGCGCCACTGCTGCACTTCAAGCAGGAATATATGGCCATGCTGATTCAATTACGACGGGCGCATCCGCGCCTCAAAGTGGTGGGTCAGGTGCATGATTCCTGGTTCTTCAAAGAAGAGGAGTTGATAGAGGTCTTTTCCCTGCTGGATGTGGTATGGGAGCCTCTGGTGCCGTCACGGGCCGTCTGGAAACATCCTTCTCTTCAGCACAAGATGTTGCAGGCCAACTTTATGCACTCCGGGCAGTATCGTGGCAGCACGGCATTGCCACTGGCCCCGAACATATCGTTGTTCGGGAGCATTGGTCTTACCAACTGGCCGCGTATCTTTTGGCTGGCCGCCATCAAGCAGATGAACTTGCCCGTCAAGCGGGAGCCAGCCGACCAGCATCAGGATGGGTTGCCAGCACTGGAGAGTTATGCACACTACATGCAGAGGTTGGGCGAATCTACTTGCAGTCTGAATTTGCTCATGCGTATGGATCACGGTACGACAGTGGTCGGGCGCACATTTGAGACACTGTACAGTGGTGCGTTGCTGGTGCAAGAAGCGGCCCCGGAGATGCACTGTCATTTCATCGCTGGGGAGCATTACCTGGAGATCTCCTCGGTGGCTGATCTGGCCGCCGTGGTGCGGTTTATGGCCGAACGCCCGGAGGAAGCCGAGGAAATTCGTCGTTGTGGCTATGTCTTTGCCCATGAGCATTATAGCGGTGAAAAATTGATCGGTTATCTGGATTATCGGCTCTATTTTGCGGATACGGCGGCGGGACAATGAAGGCTTTGATTACCGGCATAACCGGCATGGTCGGTTCCCATTTGGCCGATTATTTGTTGGCGCATACCGATTGGGATATTTACGGTCTGTGTCGCTGGCGCAGTCCATTGGACAATGTCCAGCATTTGTTGTCCAGGGTCAATGCCCGGGATCGGGTGTTCTTTGTCCAGGGAGATTTGCGGGATTATATCTCGCTGCAACAGGCTGTCCATGTGGCCAAACCGGACTATGTATTTCATTTGGCGGCGCAGAGCTATCCCCTGACCAGTTTTACTGCGCCCATTGATACGCTGGATACCAATATTAATGGCACAGAACGGTTGCTGGAGGCCTTGCGCCATTGTCCCGGCATCGATCCGGTGATTCATGTCTGTGCCTCTTCGGAGGTGTTTGGGCGGGTGGCTCGGGAAAAATTGCCCATCAACGAGGAGTGTTCTTTTCATCCGGCCTCGCCGTATGCCATTTCCAAGGTGGGTACGGATTTGCTGGGCCGCTTTCATGCCGAGGCGTATGGGCAAAAGGTGATGACCACCCGCATGTTTACCCATACGGGGCCACGGCGTGGGGATGTGTTTGCGGAGTCCACCTTTGCCAAACAGATTGCCATGATTGAGGTGGGCCAGATCGAGCCGGTGATTCAGGTGGGCAATCTGGATTCCCTGCGCACCTGGGCCGATGTCCGGGATGCGGTGCGGGCCTATTATCTGCTGGTGACCGTCAATCCCACGCCGGGTGCCTATTATAATATTGGTGGAGCCTATTCTTGTTCCGTGAGGGATATGTTACAGTTTTTATTGTCCCTATCCCCGCGTCAGGCAGAGATTAAAATCGTGACCGATCCGGCCCGCTTGCGGCCTATTGATGCGGATTTACAGGTGCCCGATACGAGCAAGTTCCGGGCCCATACGGGCTGGCAACCGGAAATTTCATTCGAGCAAACCATGCGGGATCTGCTGGCATATTGGCGAGATCGGGTGCGGGCTGGCGGGCAGTTTTTGACCCGATGAAAGCGTGTACGCCGTGGGCAATGGGCTGACGCTATGGAGAGCAGATGGCCCACCTATCCGCCGTATGGACCCTGGGATGCACGCTTGGCGGGGCAGGAGGTTTGTCCCAGTCTGCAACCCGTGACAGTGCTGCACGAAAACGAGTGGTTTGTCGTGCGCAATCGGGGGGGCTATTTTACGGCAGAACCGCGCGAGCCGCAGTTGGTGGTGCTGCCGGTCGTGGAGCGAGACCATATTGTGTTGGTGCGCGTGATTCGGCCTGTGTTGGATGACGCCACCTTTGAACTGCCTGCGGGTGGTTTTCATCCCGCCCAGGAGACACCCTTCCAGGGGGCTGCTCGCGAGTTGGCGGAAGAGACCGGTATCGTGATTGAAGATTTGGACCGGTTCAAGCCCTTGCCTTCCCTCGCGGTTTCTCCCAATCGTATTCCGCGTCTTGTTCATCTCTTTCAAGTGGATCTGTCCTGGGCAGAGTTTGATCAACGTCGACCGCACGATCACGAAATCTGTAGCGTTCACTGTCTCCCCTTGCCGGAGGTGGCCAGGATGATTCTCAAGGGTGAGATTTATGTGACGATGCCTGTGGCCTTGATTGGCCGTTATTGGATCGCACGGGCGATGGTTGGAGCAGAGCAGGATGGCAGGGCATGAGCGGATATTTGGCGAACAAGACTATTTTTTTGGCTGGTGCCACCGGGTTGACGGGTTCCAGTATTCTGGAGCATGTGATCGCGCATTGCCCAACGACCCGGATACGGGCAGCTTATCGGCATACTCAACCGCACATCCGGCATGAGCGGATTGAGTATGTGCAGGGTGATCTGGCCTCGCTGGAGGCATGCCGCCGCATGGTAAGGGGGTGCGATGGGGCGGTGATGGCGGCAGCCTTTACGGGAGGTGCGGGTTTGACCCAGTCCGCCCCCTGGCGGCATATCAAAGACAACCTGGAGATGAATATTCAAATGCTGGAGGCCTTTCATCTGGAAGGGGTCAGGCGGGTGGTCTATATCGGTTCTGCCACGCTGTATCAGGATTTTGCCGGGTTCATCAAGGAAGAAGAATTGGACCTGAATGTCGATCCGTCCCGTGCCTATGCCGGGTTTGGCTGGACCGTGCGGTTTTTGGAGCGGATGTGTCGTTTTTGGCATGACCAGGACGGCATGGAAATGGTGTTGTTGCGGTGTGCCAATATTTATGGTCCGTATGCCAAATTTGATCCAAAGACCTCTAATTTTATTCCCGCCATTATCCGCAAGGCTGTTGATCGGATGGATCCGTTCGAGGTATGGGGGAGTCGGGATGTGGTGCGTGATGTTCTCTACGCCGAGGATTTCGCCAGGGCAGTGCGGATGGTTCTGGACGCTGGTAGCAGGATTTGCTACGATGTGTTCAACCTGGGATCGGGGGTGAAAACCACAGTGGGGGAAGTGGTGGCATGTGCGTTAAGACATGCGGAACACAGGCCCAGCGAACTCCAATATAGCGCGCATCAACCTACCACAGTACCATTCAGGGCATTGGATTGCTCAAAGATTCAGAAGATTTTAGGGTGGCACCCTGAATTTTCCATAGACGAGGGGATTGGCAGAACGCTTACCTGGTGGCAACAAAACAGGCAATGGTGGTGCAGGTAACAAGACATTTGGATGGTAAAAATACTGTTTCAATTTTAACCGCGACAGATTCGGAGAGGCTCTGTGGATATTTGTTCTGCTGTGCATGGTTTTGAAAAAACAATAGACGATATCAAGAAGTGTGTAAAAGCGGTAGTTTTGGAGAGGGATATCATCAATAATGGTGTGGATGCTCCCAGTGATATTTGGGTTGAAGAGTTGAAAGTCTTTCGCTTTGTCATGAATCTCTCTGCGGATGATTTTGTCAATATCAGGTTTCATACGGAATTGATTAATGGGGCGGGATTGCTGGCATACTGGCATCCGTATCCGAAAATTGTTCCAGAAAATGATCCGGTGGTGCAGTGTTTCCAGAAGATTGTTAACGAGGTTCCAGAGAGATATTGGGTCAGCGAGCCGCCTACACCCGAAATTCCCAGACCTCTGGGCGTGGCATACAAGGGCTATATCCTTAATGGTAATGTGGTGCGTTATCAGTCTTGTTTGTCCAATCTCTTCTTTTCTGGGGCGTTCCAATATATTGATAGCTGTGCTGCGCACCAGTTTGTGGTGGAGATCGGTTGTGGTTATGGTGGACTGGCCCATGGCATGAAGAAGGCTGTTGGCAACAATGGCACCTGTATTCTGGTTGATTTGCCGGAAATGTTTGCCTTTCAAGGCGGCTTTTTGGCTCTCAACAACAAGGATGCACGTATATACGTATATGATGCCGAGAGCTTTACGGATGTATTTATTAAACAAGAAATGAAAAATTATGACTTTGTATTGTTGCCGAATTTTGTATTGGATCGGTTGTATGATGTTGATGAGATAGCTGTTGTTGTGAATATGCAATCGTTTCAAGAGATGTCTGATGAGCAGGTGGATAATTATGTGCAGTTTGCCCATAAAAAAGCAAAATATTGTTTATACAGTGATAATTTGGATTGCCATCCGTACAATGAACATTTGCGCCTGACAGTCTCTGAGCATGTGGAAAAATTTTTTACAATATATCCGACTAGGGCATTTTATAAAGATTTCTACGACAAATTGAACATGTTTGATGGACGGTATCAGAAGCATCTGGCCTTTCAGTCCGGTGTCGTGCCTCCTGAAGATTTTTACAAAAAAATGATTGTGCGCTACTGAGTTTTTTGTTTAGCAGTCGTGCTCTGGGTTTGTTCCAAGTAAATTCGGGAAGGCTACCAGAATGAGAGATCTCTGAGACATGAAAACTGAAAAGCATGATGCCATTGTCCTGTCCAGTTCGGATGAAAAAGCAGTCAATAAACGTTTTGTCGAATCTTTCAAGTCTGCGCCGTTGCCGGATGATGAGTTGCTGGCCAATCTGGGCATTTTCCTGACCTCGAAAACCTTGTCACGGGTGTTGTTTTTTAACGAAATTTACAAAAAAATTGTCACCACCCACGGTGTCATTTGCGAGTTTGGGGTGCGGTGGGGGCAGACGTTGTCTGTGTTGTCCGCTTTGCGCGGTATTTATGAACCGTTCAACCGGCATCGCAAGATTATTGGCTTTGACACTTTTGCTGGTTTTATTGGCCTGGATCAAGAAAAAGACGGTCCTTTGTGCAAATGCCGGGATGGTTCTTTTTCGGTCAGCGAAGGTTATGAGGCCTATCTGAATGAAATACTGGCCATGCAGGAGGCCTTGAATCCTATTTCCCACCTGAAAAAATGGGAACTGGTCAAGGGGGATGCCACCCAAACCATTCCTGCATATCTCCAGCAACATCCCGAAACCTTGGTCTCCCTGGCCATTTTTGACTTTGACATCTATCAACCGACCCGGGTGGCTCTGGAAGCGATCAAGCCCCATCTGTTCAAGGGCAGCGTGTTGGTGTTTGATGAGTTGTGTGATGACATTTTTCCGGGGGAGACGATTGCCTTGCGGGAGGTGTTCGGCACCGAAAATTTGCGCATCCAACGCCATCCGATGACCGCTCGGGTCTCTTATGTGGTGCTGGAATGAATGCAACCTGCCAAAAAATTCGCGCGGATATTTTGTCCATTTCCCATAGCAGTGGGCACGGACACATTCCCACCTGCTTTTCGGTGGTGGAGGCGTTGTATGCCGTTTATCGTACCCTGCGTCATCGTCCCACCGAGCCGCAGTGGGCCGAGCGGGATTTGTTTGTGTTGAGCAAAGGCCATGCGGCTCTCGGACACTATTGTACGCTGGCGGCGTTTGGCTATTTTCCGGTGGCAGAGGTGGGTGCGTTTGGTGCGTTTGGCTCTTTGTTCGGTTGTCATGCGGATCGGTTTAAGGTGCCGGGTATTGAGGCATCCACGGGTTCTTTGGGACATGGCATTGGAATCGCGGTGGGCATGGCCTTGGGGTTGAAGATCCAGCGGTCTGCACGGCGCGTCGTGACGTTGGTGGGGGACGGAGAGGCCAACGAGGGGACCGTCTGGGAGGCCGTCCTGGTGGCCGTGGATCAAAAATTGTCCGGCCTGACCATTTTGTATGATCACAACAAGTCCCAACGCCGTTGCCTCCAGATACCCAACCCGGCTGACCGGTTTCGCGCCTTTGGCTGTGCGGTCACGGAGGTGAGTGGGCACGATCTGGACCAACTGGAGCAGGCGTTGTCCTCTTTTGTGGCGGATAAGCCACACGTGATTGTGGCGGACACCGTCAAGGGGTTTGGTTGCCAAACCTTGTGTGATGAGGTGTTTGCCTGGCATCGTCGTTCGCCCGATTCTGTTACCCTGGCCCAGTTGATGGAGGAGTTGTATGCGGGGTAAATTCAAGCAGATTGTGACCGAACTGGCCGAGAGGGACGACAAGGTGATCGTCATTCTGGGGGATGTCAGCGTCTATCAATTCGACCAGTTCCGCCAACGGTGGCCGGACCGGTTTTACAACATGGGCATTTTGGAACCGACCTTGATCAGCGTGACCGCTGGGCTCTCGGCCCAGGGTTTTTTCCCGTTTGTCCATACGATAGCACCTTTCCTGACGGAACGGTGCTATGAACAGATCAAGCTTGATTTGTGCTATAACCGTTTTGGCGGCAATATCGTGACCTGCGGGGCCTCTTTCGACTATGCCTGGGATGGTCCCACCCATCATGCCTATACGGATCTGGCCATTCTGCGCCTGTTGCCGGGGATGGAAGTGATGCAGCCTGGTTCCAGACGGGAACTGGACGTACTCATTCGGACGCAGTATGCCAACGGCAATCCCTCCTATTTTCGGCTTTCCGATCATCCCCACGACGTGGATACCGGTGAGGTAGTGTTTGGTCGTGGTACGGTGGTGCATCGGGGGAGTCGGGATGTCACCGTCATCACGGCCGGTCCGCTCCTGGGTAATGTGTTGGAGGCCGTGCGCGATTTGGATGTCAATCTGCTCTCTTTTCATACCATCAAGCCGATTGATCAGGCTTTGATTGCCCAGTTTGCCCATACCCGCATTCTGGTTGTCCACGATGCCTTTGGTCTCAAGGAGGCGGTGAATGAGGTGGCGGGGTTGCGCGTCTGGTACCATGGCTTTCCTGACCAGTTTTGTGGCTGGTATGGCAAGTTGGACGACATCCGCCAAAAGCTTGGCCTGGATGCGACCGGGATTCGGGCGGCCGTTCTGGGGATGCTGGAGAATCGGGAGCGTCGTTAAATGTTTTACAAAGACAAACTGTGCCTGGTAACCGGGCCGTCCGGTTTTGTCGGTACGCACATGGTGCAAGCCCTGTTGGCGGCGGGGGCCAGGGTGCGTGCGCCCGTTCACGAACGCCCCATGATTGTGCAGGATCCGCAAATCGAACTGGTCACGGCTGACCTGACGGATCAAGGCCAGTGTCGCCGGGTCATGGCGGGGGTGCAGTATGTCTTTCATTGTGCCGGGGCGGTTTCGGCGGCCGGGGTGACGGTGCACAATCCCATGTCTGCCATTACCGCGAATCTGACCCTGACGGCCAATGTCCTGGAGGCGGCGATGGCGACGGGTGTGGAGCGTATCCTGATTTTTGGCTCGTCGACCGGTTATCCCGTTGCCGATTATCCGATTCGGGAAGAGGAGATGTGGAGTGGTCCCCCCCATCCCTCTTATTTCGGCTATGGCTGGATGCGGCGTTATCTGGAGTGCATGGCCGAATTTGTCCATCAGCGCGGGGTCAAGGTGGCTCTGGTGCGTCCGACGGCCATTTATGGTCGGCATGATAATTTCAGTGCAGATACCAGCCATGTGATTCCCGCTTTGATCCGCAAGGCGGTGAACGGGATGGACCCGTTCGAGGTGTGGGGAACGGGCGATGAGATTCGCGATTTTCTCCATGTGGAGGATATGGTGCGTGGTTGTCTGTTGGCCGTTGAGAAAGTATCTGTCTTCGACCCGGTCAATATTGGTTATGGCCAAGTGATTACGGTACGGGACATTGTCGAGACTATCTTGAGGGTTGTTGGGCATGATGGCAGGATTTTTTTTGATGCCAGCAAACCAACCACCATTCCCGTGCGTATGGTGGATGTGACCAAAGCCAGAGAATGGCTCGGCTTCGAACCAAGCATCACATTGGAAAATGGGCTGATGGATACAGTGAAATGGTTCAGAGATAACTGTCTGGTCGTCAAGTAGCCGGTTGTAAGTGCCGTTTTATTCTCCAGTTGTGTTTATAGGGTTTGGTAGATCATGAAGGTTTATATCAAAGGATTGAATGCCTGTGCGATGCGGAGGGAAAAGCTCGTACAGTACAGGGAATTCCTGGCCGCCAATGATCACACCCTGGTGGAATCACCGGAGGTCAGCGATGCCATTTTGTTGTGGACGTGTGCCTTTCGCGCGGATCATAGAGACAGTTCTCTGGAACAGATCAGGTATTATCTTGATAATTATAATGCCAAGGTCGTTGTAACCGGCTGTCTGCCGGATATTGCCCCGGAGTCAATAGATTTTAATCCAGACCGGGTAGTGGTGGCCAACTGGAAGGAAGATATCAAAAAACTGGATGATGCCTTTCTGCCGGGCAGGTCACTGGCAACCTTTCGTGTGGTTTATACCGAAGAGCGGTTGTGTGAGGATGCGGCGTTATACAGAAGGTCAAATCCGGGCAAGGATGCTACATTTCATGATCAATTCAATAAAATACTCGTCTCTGAAGGGTGTAATTTTAAATGTTCCTATTGTTCGGAGCGACTGGCGTTTCCCCTCTACAGAAGTATTCCATTGGAAGAACTCTATGCGGAATGTCTGAAAAAATGTCATGAAACAGGGGTCTATGATGTTATCCTGCTGGCCGACAGTCTGGGTCAATATGGCAATGACATCGGGACCGATTTTCCCAGCTTGATCCGGAAACTGGCAACGGTTCATCCGAACATGCGCTTTGCATTTAATAACTTACACCTTTCCAGTTTTCTGGAATTTATTGGTGAGATGAAGTCTTTTATAGCGGATGGTTTGATTAAACATCTCAATCTTCCCATCCAGTCCGGGTCGGATAAAATTTTGAGACGCATGAATCGCCTCTATACAAAAGGCGATGTCGAAATGGTGTTTGGTCTGTTGAATTCGTTGGGATTCAAGGCATTTGATACGCATATTCTCGTGGGATTTCCTGGAGAGACAGAAGCAGATTTTGATGAGACGCTGGATATATTGACTCGATACAGACCGCAGTATGCGTTGGTCAGTAAATATATGGAATCATTAAACGCACCATCGGCCAAATTGAGCGACAAGGTGGATGACGAAACTGTCTGGCGGCGTTTGCGTAGAATAGAAAATTTATTGTCTGATGCTGGTATTATTTGTAACTGTGATGGCAGTGAATTGAGCACTAATCGGATTGCACGTCTTAAACAGGTCTGAAAAAGCATATAATTTTATTTGCTGTTGTTCCGATGCCAGTAAACCGATTGGATGTCCATTGCATTGTTTAAATGATGATCTGGAATATTGTTGTGGGTACTGGTTTGCGAGGGGTGCCATCAATGCGAAAAAGTAAGATGAGCCGAAAGGGGGCACCGTCTGCAACGACGGGGCCTTCCTGCCTGAATTTCTCTGGGTGGTGATCGTATGGGAATTACCAAAAAATGGTTTCAACCAATCAAAAGTTGCAAGATATGATTTGGTTCGCAATGGCCGATTCGTGTTTTCGGTGTTCTGCGTTGTCGATTATCGAAAGATTCGAGTGGGCCAAACGGGCGGGTTGCTTGAGTCTGGAGGGTGGTACTTACTGCGTAGAAAATACCGAGATCTACTATGCAGCGATGCAAGAAACAGGATTGTTTGTTCACGGGTTGAATATTGCCAGATCAGACAGTGATTTTTTCCAGGCCGTCCTTCAGACAGCCCAACGGCTTGGTGTCCTGTATATCTCGGAGGTGGTTGCCAAACAGGTTGATCTTAAGGTTACCATCCAATATATCGCAAAACGCAGACAGGTCTGCGCGGAGTACGGCTTAAATTATCTCATTGAAACGCATCGATGGTCTGCAACCGAACAGATTGAGGATGTCAAGAAGATTGCGGAGGCATTGCCAAGCCAGGAATTTCTTGGAGACTTCAGCCATTACATCCCATTGCTGAAAGAAGAAGCAGATTTTTCCTTTCTGTATCCAAAATGCCGGGCCGTTCATCTTCGGGTGGCAGTTCCCAATAACGTGCAAGTTGAGATTGGCCCCGAAATGAACCATGAGGGATGCCAGTTGTTCCAAAAAATTTGGCACAATTTGCTGACCAGTGGATTCCATGGACCCGTGGTGGGGGAAATTATCCCGCACTATGTTACTTATCCTCGGTATGATTCTATCGAGGATAATAAATATGGGATACAATTTTTCCGGAAGGTAGTGCAAGAGGCGGGAGCAGATGTTGCGGGACGTTTGTACGCTTGACAGGAGTGCAACACGTTGGTAACGAATAGCTTAGATTGTCACCTGCGTCTCAGTGGAAGCAGGAGGTTCTTGAATTGGACGAGCCATTGACCAAAGAACAACTTGTTGAAATTGTTAAAAAGACAGTGGAAAAAAAGTTGCGGAGTGGTACCTCTCTCGAGGAGGCCCGGCAGTTTTTGATGGACAGAGGAATGGACGAAAATGGAGCCGATCGCTTTATTTTCGATCAGGTCTTTGGGGGAAACACGCGCAACACGCTCTGGTTGTCAAGAAATATTAAACTCTCAATGAGTGAGGGAGGCTCCGAAAGACTGATCGTTGGCTCCTTTTGCAGTATTGCGGCGGGGGTCAAGGTGTTTCTTGGCTGGAATCACCGAACGGATTGGGTGACCAGTTATTATTTTTTGCATTATCTCCGCAAATATCACTCCGATACGCCGATGAGTGCCGAGGAGGCTTGTGCTTATGGAGATGTCGTCATTGGCAATGATGTCTGGTTGGGGGAAGCCTGCACGATCATGGCGGGCGTGACGATTGGTGATGGTGCCGTGATCGCGGCCAATGCGCATGTGGTGAAAGATGTAGGCCCCTATGAAATTGTCGGGGGCAATCCCGCGCAATTGATTAAACGCCGCTTCTCCGAGGAACAAATTGGCGCGCTACTCGAGTGCAAATGGTGGGATCTGCCAGACAAACAGATCATCCAGATCATGCCGTATCTGTGTTCAAATGATGTCGATTTGGCTATTCAAAAAATCAGAGAGGTCAGATCTGTTTTGCGCATGGCAGACTCATCCAAGTAACAGCTCAAACAGATTGGTATATGGCGTTTGGTTTGCGTATCTCCAGGAAGAAAAGCGTGTTTACTGTCACTGAGCGACTGTTGCTCCTGTTTGGTGAACTGGTCAAAAAAGGCTTGCGTGAGGGGTATCCCCCAGACGCGATTCGGGAAGTGTTGGTCAGTAAGGGATTGGATGACGAATTCGCACGCAGAATCATCGAGGGCCATATGGGAGATCTCGAGATAATGTCTGCGCCGGATCTCCCACAGGGGCCATTGGCAGACGTTGTGCTTTGTCTGGGAGACAGTCTGACCTTCGGTTGGCCCCCCAAGGTTTCCTATCCGATGTGGTTGCAAAATCTGATCGACGAACAAGGATATCACTGCAAGGTCGTCAATGCGGGTGTCAACGGGGAGACCACGGCATCCGGTTGGTATCGTTTACAGCGGTTGTTGCATATCCGGCCCGCCATTGCTATCGTCGCTTTGGGTACCAATGATGCCTGTCGCGGTTTGGATCTGCATGAGATGAAGCAGAATCTGGCCAAAATGCTCGACTGCCTACAGCATATGGGGACTCGTCCCATTCTGGCCAGTATGCGCCTCTCCCCCGGTCTTGGCAGCCACTCATACAGAAAACGGTTTGCTGCCGTCTATGAAGAACTGGCGCAAGAAAAGGGTGTGGTGCTGGTGCCATTTGTTCCGGTTCAGGTGGCCGATAATCCAGACATCTATGTGGATTATGTCCACCTCAACGCCGCAGGCTATCGACAGGTATTGGCAAGCCTCTGGTCTGCCGTCCGTCCGTTGCTGTCGTGAATTTTTTGACCTGTTTGGGTCGGTATGGGTAAACTGGGGTGACAAACATTGATCAGCGATAAAATATTGGCCACCTTTACCGGTCGGTCGGTTCTGGTGACGGGTGGCACGGGCCTGATTGGCCGGCAGGTGGTGGATCTGTTGTGTGGCGTGGATGCCCGCGTGAAAATTGTCTCTCTCGACCGGGTGGTCGTGGATGCGCGGGCCGAGCATATCCATGGCGATCTGACCCGGTTTGAGTTTTGCCAGGAGGTGGCGACCGGGATGGATTATGTCTGCCATCTGGCGGGCATCAAGGGATCGGCCTCCGTTTCGGAGACCCGGTTGGCCAGCCACTTTATCCCCACATTGATGATGAACACCAACATGCTGGAGGCCTGCCGCCTTGCCAAAGTGCGCAAGGTGGTCTACACCAGTTCCATTGGGGCCTACGCCAACACCGATATTTTTCGGGAAGAGGCCTATCGTCTGGACAGTATGCCGATGGACTTTGCCGGTTGGGCCAAACGGATGGCCGAGTTGCAGGTCCATGCCTACAAGGTGCAGTACGGGATGGATCATTTTGCCATTGTCCGACCGTGCAACGTCTATGGTCCGGGCGACAATTTTGACCCGGAAAACGCCATGGTGATTCCTGCCCTCATGGGGCGGATTTATCGGGGGGAAGATCCCATGGCCATCTGGGGGGACGGTTCGGCTGTCCGGGATTTTGCCTATAGTCGCGATGTGGCCGAAGGTGTCATTCTGGCCTTGCATCATGGTACGCGGGGCACGTTTGTCAACTTGGGTAATGGCCGTGGTCACACCATCCGTGAACTGGTCGAGGCACTGCGTTCCTTTCTGGAATTCAATTATTTTTTCGACACCAGCAAGCCGACGGGATATCCGGTGCGCATTATGGATATTGCCAGGGCCAAGGAATGGATCGAGTATAACCCAACGACAACTCTGCAAGATGGCCTGCGGAAGACATGGGAGTGGTTCATCCACAATCAGGATGAACATCTGCAAAAACAAAATTATTTCAGATAATCGGGACAGGTGAATAACCCATGATCGTTGAAAAAACCAAACTGGATGGTGTCCTGCTGATCAAACCGGATGTCTTCGAGGATTTCCGGGGCCAATATGTAGAGACCTACAATGAGGATCTGTACCGACAAAACGGCATTGATATCCCCTTCAAACAGGATGATATCTCGGTTTCTTCTCGTCATGTCTTGCGGGGCATTCATGGCGATGCTGAGACTTGCAAGCTGATCTCTTGCCATTATGGCAAGTTTTATCTGGTCGTCATCAACAATGATCCCGATTCCGGCCAATATCGGCAGTGGGACTCTTTTGTGCTCTCTGACCGCAATCGGCATCAGGTTCTGGTGCCACCCAAATTTGGTAACGGGCATTTGGTGTTGACCGATATGGCTATCTTTCATTATAAGCAGAACACCTATTATAATCCAAAAGGACAATTCACCTTGCGGTGGAATGACCCCGAGTTGGGCCTCTGGTGGCCGGTCAAAGATCCGCTGGTCTCCCGGAGAGATGAATGCGGCCATTTTGTGAGTTGATGGGCTGATCCGGGACAATAACCAATGATTATCAGCAGAACCCCCTTTCGGATCTCCTTCTTCGGCGGCGGTACCGATTATCCAGCCTGGTATCAGGAAAACGGTGGCTCGGTGATCAGTGCCTCCATCAATAAATTTTGTTTTATCACCTTGCGGGATTTGCCGCCGTTTTTTGAATACAATTTTCGGATCCGGTACTATCTGCGGGAAGAGGTCCAGACCATCGATGCGATCAAGCATCCTTCAGTGCGGGAATGTTTTCGTTTCATGCAGGTGGATCGCGGGGTGGAGATGGTACACAGTGCCGACCTGCCTGCCCAGTCCGGGCTGGGGTCGAGTTCCTCGTTTACCGTGGGGTTGCTGCATGCCCTGTACAGCTTGATGTACAAAATGCCGACCAAACGCGAATTGGCCTTGAATGCCATTCATGTGGAACAGGAGATGATCCGGGAAAATGTGGGATCCCAGGATCAGACCGAGGCCGCCTTCGGGGGATTGAACCGGATTGATTTCGGTTATCCGCAACATATCCTGGTGCGGCCGATTGTGATGCACCCGGACAAAAAAGACCGCTTGTGCAGTCATCTCATGCTGTTTTTCACCGGTTTTTCGCGCACGGCCTCCGATATTGCCGCAGAACAGATCAAGCGCACCCGGGACAAGGCGGCTGAATTGCACAAGATGATGGAACTGGTGGAAGAGGCCATGACCATCCTGCTCGGCGAGCGGGACTCTTTGGATGATTTTGGCCGGTTGCTGCATGAACAATGGTTGATCAAACGCGAGATGACCCATTTGATCTCCAACGAGCGGATCGATGCTATTTATGCGGCGGGTCTGCGCGCAGGTGCCCTGGGCGGTAAATTGTTGGGTGCGGGTGGGGGGGGATTTATGCTCTTTTTTGTGCGCCCTGAGCATCAACAGGCGATGCGGGAGGCCCTCAAGGATTTTCTGTATGTGCCGTTTCGCTTTGACGACTTGGGTAGCCAGATTGTCTACTATGGGCACCACTGATCAGCTCCTGGGTGTGACCACGCTCCGCAAAAAAAGATCCAATCGGCCACCCGCAAACAGATGACCCACCAGCCCCACCCGTTCCGCCGCCGCCACATCCGTGGGCTTGTCACCGATCAACAGACTGTGTGCCCAATCGATTGCCCACTCTGCTCTGGCCTGTTCCAACAGGCCGGGGTTGGGCTTGCGGCAGCGGCACTCGGTGCGCCAGGGGCCGACGCCCTCCGTGGGATGATGCGGACAGTGGTAGGTGGCATCCACATGGGCACCATGGCGCGCCAGTTCGGCTTGCATCCAGGTCGTCAACGCCTGAAACTGCGCCTCGTCATAATAACCACGGGCGATGCCTGCCTGATTGGTGACCACCAGTACAAGATAACCGTGCTCATTGCACCACCGGATGGCCTGGGGTGCGCCCGCTATCCACTCAAAACGATCCGGCGTGGCGACATAGCCATGATCCTGGTTGATCACCCCGTCCCGATCCAAAAAAATGGCCGGTCGATGGTGCCAGGAGGCCAGTTCCCGGTCGGCTCGCGCATAATCGTCCGGGATGCCCATGTCGATAAAATATCCCGTGTACGTTTTGCCAAACAGCCTGCCCTCCGCCGCCAGGGCAGGAAAAAGATCCCGTTCCAGAGAGGAAACCCCTGTTGGCAACCGTTCCACCAGGCGACGATCCATCCAATAGAGACCCGCATTGATCAGTCCCGGTTGGGCCTGGGAATCTTTTTCGCAGAAGCGCATGATCTGCTCCCCGTTCGTCTCGACCCGTCCATAGCGCGAGGCGTTGGCCACCGGGCGCAACGCGATGGTGGCCTGGGCATGAGCGGGGGCGTGAGGGGATAGAGACAGATCCAGATAATTGATGTCAAACAGGGAATCCCCATTCAACAGGAAAAACTGCTCCTGCAATTCGTCCGCGAGAAAGCGCACCGCGCCGCCCGTGCCGAGCGGTTGCGGTTCGATAAAAGTACGAATGTGTGCCTTGCCGCCCGGCCTGGTGCGGAAATGGTCCGCGATCTGTTCGCCCAGATAGCCGCACGACAGAATGATATCGTGGATGCCATGGCGGGACAGATTCCAGACCAGATGGTCCAAAAAAGGTTGTCCGCCGACCGGCAACAGGGGTTTTGGCGTCTGTTTGGTCAATGCGCCCAGCCGGGTTCCCTGTCCACCGGCCAGGATGACTGCCTGTCTTGTCATGACAACCCCCCTGATATGCTACTCTTTCGTCAAAAAGCGGATCACTTCAAGAAGCGTATCGCCAAGGCGTTCGATTCTGATGTGTGTGTGTCGTATTAATTCTTCTTTGGTCTTTTGTGGTCGGGACAGCAAAAATACCTGGACCATCTTCTCCGCCATATCTTCTGCCGATTTGACTTTGAAGAAATATATATTGTCTTCTTCCATTTCCCGGTTGACCGGAATATCCGAAACAATGGCGCACTGGCCGAGTGCGACGGCGTCGCATCCCGATCCTCCGCCCGGCATTCCCTCAAACAAGGTCGGTTGCAATACGGCAATGGCACCTTTCAGGATCTGGATCTGGTCAAATTTTGGAATATGTCCCAGAAACAGGATTTTATCCTGCAAGGAGATCTCCCGGACCTGCTGTTGAAGCTGTGCAAAATAGTCGGGAAAGCGGTCATCATCGGTTTTTCCGGTACAAACAATCTGCACATCCGTCTGACTGGTCAGCCGATGAAAACGGGACAGGGCGTCGAACGCGGTCAAATGCGCTTTATGAACCCAGAACTGGTTGGAAATAACAAAATACCGTGCAGGGAGATGATATTTTTCTGTGATATTTTCTGTGGGTTCTGCCAGCCATGGTTCCGGCAGGATGGGGGTTGGCGGCAGGGCAAATATTCTGGCCGCATGATGGGGAAAAAACCGGTCCGCATCCTGTCTGGTCGCGCACGAATGGGCCAGTACGGCCTTGGGTTGATTGACGCGGAGGGCGAACTCCTCTTCCCGGTGCCTCAACAAAGAGGGAGAAAAAAATTCCGGGTAATACTTGTATTGGAAATCATAAATATAGCCAGCCCACGGCCACCTGAAATCAGGGCCCAGCAGAAAAAAACTGGGGATGACCACATCGGCCTTGACCTGGTGCAGGCAGGCCACCAGGGAAGGATAATCATTGGGATAAAGCACCAGATCAACACAGTCTGCCACATTGGCCAAGGGCGTATGCAGGCAGGCCTGTTTGCCAGCCAGTTTATCAAAAATAATTTTCCTGTAACGATTGGGGGTAGCGTCCATGGTTTGGGCGAGGGTATTCTGGGGCACGAGCAAAAAGAGGGTCAATTTTTCGGTGACCGCTTTGGCCGCCAAAGCCGTTAAAATACCCCGAAAAAAATCGACGCCACCTCCCCACGCCAAAAATCCATCCACCAACAGGGCAACACGCATGGCAGTCTCCATCGACCAGCTTGAATTCAGGCATGAAACAGCACGGACAATAATAGTTGGGTCGCCTCCTGGCGGTCCAGCAGGGTGGAATCATATGCCCGGGTGGCGATTCTGGTAAACAACTCGGTCTCTGTTTTGGCCGCCTGCGCCCGAATGAATGGGTTGTCTGGGTTGAGTATGGCCAGTCCTTCGATGATCAACAGGGCCTGTTCCCACGCACCGGCGTGCAGGCAGGTGTTGTACGGCTGAACGGCTTGGCCGGTCACCTCCTGAATCGCCTGCTCCAGACCAGCCAGTTCAGGCGCAATTTCTTTTATTTTTATAAAAAGAGCCAGGCTGTCTGGGAGAGATCCCTGGTCACCCAGCACGGCGGCACAGCCCAGCATGGCGTCGAGATTGTCCGGGTCGAGGGCCAGCAGGTGTGTATAGAGGGTCTGGGCATCTTCCAGGCGTTGCTCGCGGCGCAGGGTATGGGCCAGGGCCAGGAGGGGTTGGCTGTCCGGAAGGGAGGGGGGGCTGGCGGGGGTGACCGCCTCTGCTCTCGGGGACGGTGATACCGGGGTTGGTTCCGGGAAAAAAAGTGCCTTGTCCCAGTATCCGATCAGTTTGGCATCGTTGTACCGTTCCTGGGCGAAACGATGGCCGCGCTGGCGGATGGCCTCGGCCTCGGCCCGGTGGTCCCGGACAAACCGCATGAGGGCGATCAGTTCGGCCAACGTGGAAAATTCCAGATAATGTTCGCCCAGAATAAAATGGCGCACCATGCTGGGGGAGGCTTCCTGCACCAACAGCGAACCGGCCAGGAGGGTTTCAAAGCTGCGAAAGGTCACGGTGCAGGTTTGGTTGGCCCGCATGGTCAGGTTGATGCAGGAAGTCGCTTCGGCCAGTTGCCGCATATAAAGCGCGTAGCTGTCCAAGGCCGACAATCCGTCTGTCGCATGGGTGGCAACATGCGTCTGGACCGGCAGACCCACCCGCTCGAAGGCGGCTACCCAAAAGGCGCGGTGCCAGTTGTAGCCCGATATGCTGCCGGAAAAGTGTGGTTGGTCCGTCAGCGGACGCTCGGCTGGGGAGATGGGGTCCGTCCCGGATGGGATCGGCAGATGCAACACTTTATCGGCGAGCGCAGGGTCGGTCCAAACGGGGCGGGAGGCGGAATCGGTGGCCCAGATCAGATCGACGCCAGCGGCACCTTCTTGTAAAATTTCGGCGGCCACTTCCCAGGAGTCGATCAAACAGCCCACCACTTTGATCGAGGGGTTGACCTGTCGCAATTGGGCCAGCAGATGGGTGCGCAGTGGCATGGCCTTGAGCAGAATGTCATCGTCCAGGAACAGGAGTTCCACCCCGGTTTGCCGACAAAGTTCAACGATGGCCTGGGCCTCGGCGACCAGATCGACCCCTTTGAGGGGAAAAAAGTCGGTTGACCAGCCATAAGCGTTCATGGCGGCGACCATGCGTGGCCCCATATCGAAGGGGCGCGACCAGGGTTTGTCGGGAAAGATATATTCGCGTATGACGACCAGCACCCTCCGCCGTGGCCGGGGGGCCTCTGGCGGTGGGAGAGGATAGTGAAGCAAAAGGGATTGCTGTGCCTGGCCCCGGCGACGCATTTCGGCTAACGAAAATTCCGGGATGGGGGCGTTCCAGTCGAACAGAGTGCGGAAATGGGGAGAGAACGCCTGCAAAATCGACAGGATACGAAATGTCTGCGCGTGGTCTGCGGCAGGCAGGGCACTGGCCAGCAGCAACGTCATGGTGGGTTCGATAATTTTTTTATAAATATGGTCATGGACTTCGGGTTGTTCGGCCAGCAATTGATCCGCCTGCAAGGTCAACTGTGCCAACCCGTAGGCCTCGTGTTCCGGGTTGTGGAACAGCAGACCGCCCACACCGAGGGCGATGGAAAGAAACGGATTCTGGATCCCTTTTTCCGCGAGAAACGCGGCCAGAATATAGGCCGGGCGCAGTCGTGTCTGGAGCAGCAAATGATAGAGGGCGAAGACCAACTCGTTGGGATCCTGTGTGTCGTCTTGCAGAAACGCGGCCCATGCCGAGGTGTCGTTTGTGGTGTCCAGACGATCCAGTGTCGCCAATAAACCGGGTGTTATAGGCACAGATTCCACTCCCCACCGGGCGGGACAAGCCCGTTCGGATGCTGTAAAATGATGAGGTAATTGCAAAATGCCCGATTCCGTCATTCCCGCGCAGGCGGGAATCCAGCTAACCCTCGGGAATTCCTGGATTCCCGCCTGCGCGGGAATGACGTTTTTTTATATTCTCGTGCATTTTGCAATTTCCTCTGATCGAAAAAAAAGGGTGGAGGGGTCTGGGGAGCCGGGTCTCCGCCCCCCCAGCAGGGGGGT
>JADFYM010000289.1 GCA_015233035.1 Magnetococcales bacterium | reverse complement strand
GAGGGAGTATAGCTCAGACAGGGATCAAGGGGGGAAAGCAAAGTAACCCATCGGCCAGCGAGACGATAGGAGTAGATGGAGGAGCCAGAGTTAAACCACAGCTACGGCGCAGCCGTTCAGTCCAACTACGCATCCCATGCTGGTTGCGGTTTAAAACCAAAATTCACCATATTTTTTTAACATCTTGACTTTGAAGCGATTTATCAATTTTTGCTTCACCCAGCAGGTGAAACAATTTTGGCAATTCTCTCCCCAAAACAATGGGTTGGAAAATCAGATGGTGGATTTTGGAAAAATGGCCTGCTTGACATCATCATGCAATCGGAGGTTGCATACCGCTTCGGCCAATGGGGGCTTTGCCCCCAACCCCACCAGGGGCGTTGCCCCTGGACCCCACCGGGGGGGATAATCCCCCCCGGACCCCCTTGGTAATGATTAACAAAAACAGGACGAAGGGGACTGGAAGGGGACTGGGGAGGCGGTTGTTCCGCCTCCCCAGAAGACTCACAAATGATCGCGCACCAACAACTCGGCAATCTGCACGGCATTCAAGGCCGCACCCTTGCGCAAATTGTCCGACACCACCCACAACTGCAACCCATTTTCCACACTCTCATCCGCCCGAATACGCGAAACAAAGGTGGCATCCTTGCCCGCCGCCTCCCGTGGCGTTATGAAGAGCATTTTCGATGGATCGTCCACCACCTCTATACCAGGCGCACGCGACAAAATCTCCCGGGCCTGCGCCGGACTGAGTGGCCGTTCCGTCTCAATCGTCAACGCTTCCGAATGACCGTTGAAAACCGGCACCCGCACCGTGGTCGCCGTCAGGCGAATGGCCGGATCGAGAATTTTTTTGGTCTCATTGATCATCTTCATCTCTTCCTTGGTGTACCCATTGTCCAGAAAGAGATCAATCTGCGGAATGACGTTGAACGCGATTTCCCGGGAAAACTTTTTGGGTGGCACCCGCAACGTGGTCGCATAGATGGCACGTGTCTGCTCGAACAATTCGTCCATGGCCTCCTTGCCCGCTCCCGAGACCGCCTGGTAGGTGGAAACCACCACCCGCCGAATGACCGCCGCATCATGCAACGGCTTCAGGGCCACCACCATCTGAATGGTCGAACAGTTGGGATTGGCAATAATGCCCTTGTTGACATATTGGGCAATGGCCCCTGGATTGACCTCCGGCACCACCAACGGCACCTCGGGATCCATGCGGAAAAAGGAGGTGTTGTCGATCACCACACAACCCGCCGCCGCCGCCTTGGGGGCATACACGCAAGAAACCTCCGCCCCCGGCGAAAACAACCCGATCTGGACCCGGGAAAAATCAAACTCCGACAACTCCCGCACCACCACTTCCCGACCGCAAAAGGAGACCGTGCTCCCGGCCGTCCGGCTGGAAGCCAGCAGGAAAAGTTCCTTGATCGGAAATTTTCGCTCTTCCAATATGCTCAGTATTTCCCGTCCCACATTGCCGGTGGCCCCCACCACGGCCACATTAAACAGCTTGGTTTCCTCTTGAAGACTCATGATCTTTCCTTATAGTAAAGACTCTGACAAAGCGGCCAGCACGGCATCACCCATGGCAACCGTTCCCACTTTCTGGGTGCCCGGCTGGAAAATATCCGGCGTTCGCAACCCACGATCCAACACCCGATTGACGGCCAACTCAATCCGATCGGCCATCTCCGGCAGCCCCAGTGTATGACGAAACATCATCGCCACCGAAAGGATGGTGGCCAACGGATTGGCCACACCCTTGCCCGCAATATCCGGTGCCGAACCATGAATCGGCTCATACAGGGCATACTGTTCCCCCAGCGAGGCCGACGACAACATGCCAATGGAACCCGTCAGCATACTGGCCTCGTCGGAGAGAATATCCCCAAACATGTTGGTGGTGACAATGACATCAAATTGGCGCGGATTGCGAATCAACTGCATGGCCGCATTGTCCACATACATGTGCGACAACGCCACATCAGGAAACTCCTTGCCAACCGCTGTCACGACCTCCCGCCACAACTCCGTCACCTCCAGCACATTGGCCTTGTCCACCGAACACAGTTTTTTCTGGCGGGTGGCGGCCACCTGAAAGGCCGAACGCGCAATCCGTTCAATCTCACGGGTGGTATAGACCAGGGTATTGACGCCCCGTTTTTCACCGTTGGCCAGGGTGGTCACCCCTCTGGGTTCACCAAAATAAATGCCGGACGAAAGTTCCCGCACCACCATGATGTCTGTCCCTTCCACCACCTCGCGTTTCAAGGTGGAGGCCTCCACCAACTGGGGAAACAGCTTGGCCGGACGTAAATTGCAGAACAGATCCAATGATTTGCGAATACCCAGCAACCCCCTTTCCGGTCGCACCTCGTAGGGGAGCGGTTCCCATTTGGGTCCACCCACCGCCCCCAACAGCACCGCATCGACCCGCCTGGCCTGGGTCAGAGTCTCCTCCGGCAGAGGATGCCCCGTCTGATCATAAGCAATGCCACCGATCAACCCCTCTTCCATGTGCAATGCCACCCCGCCCCGACTGGCCACCCACTCCAGAATTTTGCGCGCTTCCGCCATAATTTCCGGGCCAATGCCGTCACCGGGCAGCAATAAAATACTCTTTTTCGACATTATGACACTCCCTGTTGCTGCTGGTCTCGTACCAGGAACGCCCAGGGCGCATCCTGTCGTCTCTGTTGTTCATACTGTTCAATCTCTGGCAAATGCTGCAAGGTCAGACCAATATCATCCAGGCCGTGCAACAAACAATGGCGACGGAATGGATCCACATCAAAAGGCAACCCCTCCCCATCCGGTGTGGTCACCATCTCCGCCTCCAAATCCACCGTCAGGGTATACCCCGGCGTGGCCAACGTCTCTTGCAACAACCGGTCAACCAGAGCACCGTCCAAGGTGATGGGCAAAATGCCATTTTTGAAACAGTTGTTGAAAAAAATGTCGGCAAAACTGGGCGCGATGATAACGCGAATGCCATAATCCAACAAGGCCCAGGGCGCATGTTCCCGACTGGAACCACAGCCAAAATTATCCCGCGCCAACAAAATGGCCGCCCCCCGATAACGCGGTTGATTCAGCGCGAAGGCGTCATTGAGTGGCCGCCCCACACAGGATCGCCCCGGTTCGCCCCGGTCCAGATAACGCCACTCGTCAAACAGGTTGGGACCAAACCCGGTGCGATGAATCGATTTCAAAAATTGTTTCGGAATGATGGCATCCGTATCCACATTGGCCCGGTCGATGGGGACAACCAGGGCGGTCAGTTCGTTGAAGGGTTCCATGTTTATACTCCTCACCTGTTAAGTGCAACAACACGTGGGGGCGTTGCCCCCACACCCCCACCGGGGGGGATGATCCCCCCCGGACCCCCTCAATCTTTTAAAAAGATTAAAAAAAAAGGGTGGGGGGGGTCTGGGGGGGGCGGTTCACCGCCCGCCCCCAGAATCAACGGATATCGACAAAATGCCCTGCCACCGCCGCTGCCGCCGCCATGGCCGGACTGACCAGATGGGTCCGCCCACCTGGCCCCTGCCGACCCTCAAAATTGCGATTGGAAGTAGAGGCACACCGATCACCCGGACCCAACACATCGGCATTCATGGCCAGGCACATGGAACAACCCGGCGCACGCCACTCAAAACCGGCCTCCTTAAAAATGCGATCCAGTCCTTCCGCCTCGGCCTGCTGCTTGACCAACCCGGTGCCGGGCACCACCAAAGCCTGTTTAATATTTTTCGCCACCTGTTTGCCCGCCACCTGTGCCGCCGCCAAACGCAAATCTTCGATCCGGCCATTGGTGCAGGAACCGATAAACACGACATCCAGGGGAATGTCCTGTACGGCGGTTCCGGGTTGCAACCCCATATAAAGAAGAGCCTTTTCCAGCGAACCCCGCCGCACGGGATCGGTCTCTGCCGCCGGGTCGGGAATGCGTCCATCCACGGGCAGCGTCATCTCCGGTGATGTGCCCCAGGTCACTTGCGGGGCAATCTGCTCGGCAGCAAAGGTAAGCGTGCGGTCATAAGAGGCACCCGGATCGGCCTTCAACTGTTGCCATGCGGTGACCGCCAAATCCCAATCGGCCCCCTTGGGAGCCATGGGCCGACCGCGCAAATAGTCGATGGTCTTTTCATCCACAGCGACCAGACCCGCCCGGGCACCGGCCTCGATGGCCATATTGCAGAGGGTCAGGCGGCCTTCCATGGAGAGTTCGCTGATGGCGGTCCCGGTAAATTCCATGACATGTCCGGTACCACCCGCCGTGCCGATCTGGCCGATCATATAGAGGACCACATCTTTGGCCGACACGCCCGGACCCAACACGCCATCCACCTGGATCCGCATGGTCCTGGGTTTGGTTTGCGGCAACGTCTGGGTGGCCAGGACATGCTCCACCTCGGAGGTGCCAATGCCAAAGGCCAAGGCGGCGAAGGCCCCATGCGTGGCGGTATGCGAATCGCCGCACACCACCGTCAGGCCGGGCAAAATAATGCCCTGCTCCGGTGCCATCACATGAATCACCCCCTGGCGAATGTCTCCCATGCCAAACTGGTGAACCCCAAACGTGCGACAGTTGGCATCCAAGGTTTCCACTTGCAGTCGGGCGATGGGGTCGGTGATCCCCTGCTCCAACTGTTTGGTGGGCACATTGTGGTCCGGCACGGCAAAGGTGGCCTCCGGGCGACGCACGGTGCGACCGGCCAGACGCAACCCCTCGAAGGCCTGCGGACTGGTCACTTCGTGTACCAGGTGCCGATCAATGTAGAGCAGACTGGTGCCATCCTTGTCGGTACGAATGACGTGGGCATTCCATATTTTTTCAAACAAATTTTGCGGTTTCATTGACCCATCCTTTTGTAACGCGCTGGCATATCCCCTCCATCAGAGTGCCACCACCTCCCCGCACCCCGCCAACACTATACCTGCACCAGACAGGTGCAGACAAGTATTCCCAGGGCAATGGCATCTGAAATCTCTTGCCACGCCCGTTTACACCGTTCCATGATGTGCATCTCAACAAGTCGTTAATATTGGCAGGGGTCCAGGGGGATTATCCCCCTGGTGGGGTCCCTACCCTATGCACACATCTTTATACTGACAAAAAATCCGAAGCATATTGTGCAGTCATAGGGGTCCAGGGGGATTATCCC
>JADFYM010000288.1 GCA_015233035.1 Magnetococcales bacterium | reverse complement strand
CGCCAGGGGCTTTGCCCCTGGACCCCACCAGGGGGATAATCCCCCTGGACCCCTGCCAATATCAACAACTTGTCGAGATGTGTGTAATAGGCGAAGCCCCCACTGGCCGAAACGATATATGGCCTTGATCATCGTTTCGGCCATTCCAGTCAGAACCCTGGATTCCCGCCTTCGCGGGAATGACGAGCGAATTCCGTGTAATACCAATTCCCGTCATGCCCGCGAAGGCGGGCATCCAGGAGAGTGCGTGGACGGAACGATGATCAAGGCCCGATATATCAATACGCTTTGACATCGTTGAAAACCACCAAGACGGTCTTCCAGATAATTTCCAGGTCAAACCCCAAAGACCAACACCGCAGGTAGTCCAGATCCAACTCGATCCGTTTTTCCATCAGCTTGAGTTCGGTCGTTTCACCCCGAAAGCCGGATATCTGGGCAAAACCGGTGATCCCCGGCTTGACCTTGTGCCGCAACATATAGCCGGGCAGTAACTTGCGATAATGTTCATTATGCGCAACGGCATGGGGACGTGGCCCAACAACGCTCATCCGACCTTGCAGCACATTGATAAACTGGGGCAGTTCATCCAGCGATGTCTTGCGCAAAAAAGCCCCAATGCGCGTAAAGCGCGGATCGTTACGACTGGCCTGAATAATGTCGCCACCATCCTCGCAGACCGTCATGGAGCGAAATTTATAGATCGTAATTTTTTGCCCATCCAACCCATAGCGGGTTTGCCGAAAGATGACCGGTCCTGGCGAGCTGAATTTGACGGCCAGGCCAATGAGCAACAACACGGGCGCGAGCAGGAGCAACACCAGGCTCGAAAAGATGATATCAAACGTCCGTTTGATCAGGGCGTTGGCCCCAAAAAATGGCGACTCACAAACGGCGATCACCGGAATACCGTTGACGGTATCAAAACGCGCCTGAATCAGATCATAGATAAAAATATCGGGCAGAAAATAGACAGATGCCGTCGTATCCCGAAGCTCTTCCAGCAGATTCAGGATGCGCTCCTGCTTGGCGATAGGCAGACCGATGTAGACGGTATTGATGCGATTCTCCTTGACGAACGGCACGACATCCTTGAGCTGACCTTTGACCATTCTTTTGTCCGATTCGTCCAACCGGGACAGCGACCGATCTTCAAAAAAACCTTTAAAATTCATATTATTAAGATTATTGTTCGCGATCTCTCTTGCCAGCCGGATACCCAGACTGGAGGTGCCAACGACGATGATCGATTTGGCATAGGCCGGATTCCAGACAAAAGCTTTATGCAGCAGGATGGCATTCAACACCTGCACAGGCACCAATATAATCGGTGTGACAATCAGCCAGGCCAGCAAAATGTTCGACGGAATAACCTGCAAAGTCTCCGTCAGCGTGCCGAGCAACACGGTGATACCGGTGGCCAATACCCAGGAAAGCAACACTCTGGAACTCGTGTATTTCACCACATCCTGCCACGAGTCACAGACCCGCTGTGGCTTGATCAGGAGAAGCACCACCGCAAAAACGAACAACATAAATAATTTTTCTGTCTTATCTACTGGAATACCGAAAAGATAATGGATGACAAGAAAGACAGTGACGATGACAGTCGGCTCCACCACCCAAGAACCGACGGCAGAGATATAATCCGTGCGATGTTTTTTATTTAAATACGCTTTCATGGTGCGCCTTGGACCTGCTGCCAAACATTGATTTATTTTATCTTTTTTCGTCTACAGGATCGGGAGAATAGCCTACAAGATGGCGCAGTATGGCGGGATCCATCACCCGGTCGGTTTTTTGCGGTGAGTTGGGCGCGTAAATGGCAGGAGCGATCTCGTGGGCATCGCCTTCGGTATGGGCAATCCCAAACAGGTCGGCATAGTCCCATACCGTCCAACCCATGTCGGCCTGTTCCAGAGAAATGCGCACATCTTTTAACCAACGTTGGCGGGAATCGGTCTCCAGAGCCAGGCGCATGGCCCCAAACTCGCCACACAGCAATTGGACATGGTGGCGGCGTCCCCAGTCACCGGCCAGGGCGATGCGCTGGGCGATCCGTGCCCGCCCCCACTCTTCCTGACGGTATTGCGCCACCGCCTGCTTGACTTCCAGACTGTTTTTGCCGGGCAACACGTCGGACGTCAGACGTTTGGCTGGATAAAGCAAGCCGCGCGCCATTCCCACCGGTGAAGAGGCAAAGGGTTCCCAATTGGCACCATTATGGGTAATCAGATACGGTTCGTAGAAATGGAAAACATAGCGAATGCGTGGGTCGGGCAATACATCCAACTGCAATATTCCCTCCACATCGCTGCCGTGCGGGGCACCGATCAGGACCAGGTGGTACGGCGCGGCTGTGCGCACCACGACCAGGGCGTCGCGCCATAACCGGTTCCAATAACGGACACTGCGCTTGTAGTATTGCGGTTCATTGAGCAGTTCAAAGGCAACCCGGCCAGGACTGGTGGTGGCAAAGCGGCCCGCCAGGAATGCCCAGGCGGCGACAAAGGCCTCCTGCGCCGACCGGACCATCTCGATACGTTCGCGCATCTCTTCGGTGGGATGAAAATCGATCACCACCGCCAATCCACCTTGCAAGGCCGCCTGTACCGCTTGATCCAGAAGGGCAATCCTGGGAAAAGGGGCCTGGGGATCCGATTTTTCCACCTGCCAGCCCAACAGGACGGGATCAAAGGGAATGCGTACATGATCAAAGCCGGATTCACGAATGAGGCGCAAATCCTGCGCGTCAATCGGTTGTCGCCCCTGGTATTGCAACCAATGGCTCAAGTTGACGCCTCGCCGCAAGGGGGGTGGCGGTTCTTCCGCCTGGACGGGAGAGATGTGGCCAGTGGCCAACAACACCATTCCCACCAGCAGGATTATCTCAAAAAACAGGGCGACGCGGCATAAATGAGTGGAACTTTTCATGTCAAAGCCTTAAAGATGCGCCACAGTGTGACACCCCTGAGTCTCATCAAATCTTCATTCGGCAGTGTCTCATTTCTATTATCCACATGCAAGGACACCCATAATCTTCAACGGCCACGCAGGCAGAAGGCAGGGGTAACACACAGTTGGCATCTTTTCTGCGAGCCAGAACAGGCGGCACATTCCGGGAAGGCTGGGTTACAGCCTGCGCGAAAAACAAGGAGGACGAGTATTTGACAGTGAACTCCCAAGAAAACAAGCTCTATTACCCATAAGGTCGGCCCGATTGCGACACGCAGGTGATCATGTCTGTTTCAACCCACAACGTTTCTTTGGTACGCAAAACGATCGTCACGTTGGGACTGGATCGCATGGCCCGCTTCTGGATGGGCGGCCTTGGGTGTGTGATCATGTTGCATCGGGTACGGACGATCCCGCCCGACACCTGGGAGGCCAACCCTGGCCTCTTCGTCTCCCCTGTGCAACTGGAAATCTTGATCACCACCTTGCGCCGGGAAGGGTATACCCTGGTTACTCTGGACGAAGCCTGCGCCCGAATGCGCCACGGCGACCGCCGCCGCTTTGCCTGTTTGACCTTTGACGACGGCTATGCCGATAACCAACACATTCTGCCGGTCTTGGAACAAACCCGCACCCCGGCCATGATCTATGTCACCACCGGTACCGTGGATCGACAAGTCCCCCTGTGGGATATCTGCCTGGAACATATTTTGCGGTCCCAGACCGAACTGGTCATACCCGTGCCACCCGATCATCCGGCCAAGCCAGCCAGAACCCCTGCCGAAAAAGATCGCGCCTTCCGCAACGGTCTCCAGCACATTCACGCCCTGTTGCCCGAAGAGCGCAACACCCTGTTGCAACAACTGAAGACGGCCCATGGCATTGACGCGCTGGATCTGAGTGCGCGAGCATTGCTTTCCTGGCCGGAAATGGCCACGCTGGCCCGCACGGACTGGATCTCCTTTGGTGCCCACGGTGTGACGCATTCCCCTCTGCGTCATTTGGATGAGGCACAGGTACGGCGTGAAATGCTGGATTCCAAACATCGTCTGGAAGAAATGCTGGGCATCCCGATCCGTCATTTTGCCTACCCCTATGGCAACTGGGCGACCGTATCACCCCGAGAACCCGTCCTGGCTCGGCAATGCGGATTCGACAGCGCGGTATTAAGCTGGGGAGGGCCTGTGCTCTGTCGATCCAATTGCCACGCCCTGCCCCGGATTGGCTTCGCGGATCGTGACTCCAGCATCGATTTGCGCCTGCGCCTGTCCGGTCTCCGGGGATGGCTCAAAAACGCCCTCCCCCATCATCGCTATGAAAGGCAGGAGCCGCAATGATTGCATGGCGACCGTTCCGGGGGGCAGACCAGATCAATCGCCACGCCCCCCCCTCCGCTGTGGGGCCCGCACCAGCGTGGAAATTTCCGGCCATGGAGGAGGAAGTTTCTCGACTTTTCAATACCATCAATCCGCCCCTGGCCGGTCAGGAAGGGCTCCTGATCCAGTTGATTGGCGCGCGAACCGGTGAAGGAACTTCCACCATCGCCCGGGAATTTGCCCACATCTGTGCCCTGCACAGCGAGCGCAAGGTGTTGTTGTTGGACCTGGATTGGGCCCATCCGAGCCACCATGCCTTCTTCAGCAACACCCTTGCCCCAGAGGCCTTTTGTCCCAGCCCCTCCCTGGATCTGAAGGTCGAAACCCATTCCCCTCTGTATAACATGGATGCCGAAAGTGGTATTGCCAACAAACAGGATGACAGGTTGATTACCTTTCACAGACTGGGGAAAAGCAACCTGATCATCAACCGACTGACGCAAGAAAGGGTTGAGCCCAGTCAACTGTCACAACTGATCTATCGGCCCACCTTTTGGCAGCAGGCACGGGAGCAGTTTGCCCTGACGGTGGTGGATTCCCCACCGGCTGAGGTCTCTCTGGAGGGAATCGCCATCAGTGGTACCATGGATGCCGTCATCCAGGTGGTGGAGGCCAACGCCACCCGCACCCCGGTGATCAAGGATTTGCATAACAAGTTGCTGGCCAATAGTGCCCATACAGTGGGCATTGTCTTCAATAAACGTCGATTTTACATTCCAAAGAAAATCTATCGCTGGTTTTAAACCGCACCTGTTTCGGAATGCGTAGTGGACAGAAGTGAAAATCAGTGACCCGTCCACAAGGACATGATACGCTGCCTGCTCACGTTAATTTTTCTCGGAGGGCTGGCCATGGGACAAGGTCTT
>JADFYM010000287.1 GCA_015233035.1 Magnetococcales bacterium | reverse complement strand
TATGCTGAAAATCCGGTCAATGTCCCAAAATATTGAATGGGGGGGCAGTGAGGTGTCTGCTGACGAGGCCCAGATCCTGGGCAATAAATTTGGACCGTGGAGGCCGTTTTTGGACACCCCAGTCTTGGAGTGAGTACCTTGTTGATCCCCGGTATGCTGTTCTGGCACCAACTACAGTTCAAAGTGCATCCTCACACGGTCCTCCAGAAGCTCACGCGCCTCGTTTTCAGTGCAATTCTCCAATCGATCGTATATTCCCCTGGCCATTGATCTGAACACTGCCATGACCGAAGGATCAAAATGACTTCCTGTATCTTTTTCAAGAATATCCATTGCCTGAGCAAAACCCATAGGCTGTTTGTAGGGCCGTTTTGAACAAAGCGCGTCAAACACGTCGGCCACGGCAAATATTCTGGCGGCAATTGGAATAGACTCACCCATGATATTGTTAGGATAACCGGTTCCATTCCACTTCTCGTGATGAGCTTCCACAACATGATTAGCACCGTCCAGCCAACCCATACCGTCAACAATCTCCTTCCCCAGTGCAACATGGGTTCGCATGACAGTCAACTCTTCGGGATCCAATTTTCCGGGTTTGAGAAGAATTGCGTCGGGAATCCCTATTTTTCCAACATCGTGCAGGAAACTACCAGCAATGAGTGACTGCATTGCGCTTCCCTTTACCCCCATGACTTCAGCAATCCGTGCAGAAATCCAGGCAACACGATAATTGTGCATCCCAGTGTCGGAATCCCTCTTGGCAATCGCCCGACCAAGGGCCTCCATCATGGAAATATGAGATTCCAATACTTCCCGAGCTTTGCGTTCGTTGTCGGCAGCCAGATTAATCACAACAGGATATATGGATGCACCGCAAAGTATAGAAGCCAAACAAACCATCAGAGCCGCTATCATGGAATTATTAAATATTTGATCTTTTTGCCATGCAGGAACGATCCTAACCCCTTCGAAATAGCCTGTGATCGGGGAACTCATATCCTTGGCTGAATTGCGCAAAGGAACAAATACGCGCATAACCCATAATTTATTTGATAGATTCATGCTTTCGTAATAAGCCTCTGTGTGATGGGGGATACCGTGCTTTGGCAATTTAGCCTCAATCTTTTCTCCTTCACCAGTCATTGACTCGGCGAGCGTAAGTCCTCTTCTGTCGTAAATTTCGGCAATATCAAATAGGCCGCCTACAATGGTTTTGGCTGCAAGTATGGCATTTTCATTAGCATTCTTTCCGGTAAGATCGATAGCATCAAGATGGTGCAACAACCGTTCTGTCTCTTCAATAGCCTGGGAAACGATACTATCCTCAGCATTCTCTCGTGCTGAAAACCAGGATAGTGGGCTCGCGACAGACGACAGGAGAATGCTGACAGCGGCAATGCGTATAGCCGTGCGCTTCTGGAATGAACCCATCGTTATTCTCCTAGTTTCACCTCAGTGTACCTTATACTAAAATATAAAGCTAAGGATTTGCATAAGTATTGAACTGTTATAATTTGTTTCTCACCACAGCCCGCGCAATTGTTCAGCCATCCACCCGCTCCCGCAACGCCTTCCCTGTCTTGAAAAATACCACTCGTTTGGCCTCCACCGTAACAGCCTCCCCTGTCTTCGGGTTGCGTCCATCACGCGCCCGACGTTCCTTCAACCCAAAGCTCCCGAAGCCCCGCAACTCGACGCGGCGGCCACCCTCCAACGAATGGGTGATAGACTCGAACACGGCGTCAACGGCGGACTCTGCGTCTTTGCGCGGGAGTTTGAGCTGTTGGAAAATCAGGGTGATCAGTTGCGATTTCGTCATGGTGGTTCTCCTTGTGGTGCATGTTGGCCCTGTTCGCAACGTCGCGCCATCTGTCCCGATTTGGCCAATACCCGCAGAATGGCTGGCTGATCCAACCGGCACAGACGTGTGGCAACTGAACGCGAAGAGTGCAGTTTCAAACGCGAAGCCAGAAACGCATTTCACGGATCTACCGGACTCGTTCCCTGGGGTTGGTTGCACTGTCCATGGGATCGGGACTGGTCGTAGCAGCTGACATGCTCTATAGCACGATACACTATCTCACCCGCCTCGTGGGTGGTGCAACCAGAGATGAGCATCACCAAAAAAAGCAACAGACAACATCTGCACGGCACCGACATCCTCCATACCAACCGCCTACTCGGTTCACTGATTTGCCTCCCGCAGCATGTTGCAAAAGAGTGCTCCCTGTTCAATGGCATCATCAAGAGCAACATGAGTGTGCGGCAGGTCATCGAACCAGCGGGTGGGCATGTGCCTTTGCCGCTCTCGTTGAAAGTTGTCTTGAGCAATCCCATAGCGTAGCTGCGGATATCCAGGGCATTGTGTCCAAATGGACTTTCTCCCGTGAAGTACCTGAGATACCAGTACACGAACAGGAAGTCGAAAGCAACTGGGTAGGCGACGAAAACAGGCCTGCCTGGGAGTGCTTTGAGCCAGAGCAGGTATTGCCGCATGGCCACGTCCGGTGGCAACGTGTCGCGGCGACAGGCCGCCCATGCCTCTGGATTGTCTGCCCACCAGGCAGCGGTTTCTGGATGTGACTCCGCACCGGGTAGCAGATCCAGGTTGGCCGAAAAGGTGGCGAGGAGCGTCTTGTCCGCCGAATAGGCGGCGGAGGCAAAACTGAGCATGGAATGTGGTCCGGGGATCGGTCCATCGGCTTCGACATCGGTGCTGACATAGATTTCCACTTCGTTGCCCATCACAATTCGCTCCCCAACCCACACATCCGCAACCAAGCCAACCGGAACAGGTGTCTTGCGCAACCATAGCCGTGGCACAGATTGGCGATCCCTCGGAACGGATCAGTTTGCCTGCAGCCTTAAAAGCTCAGTCCAATATGAACGCGCCATAAACGATGACTTTATGCTTCGGGATATCGATATAGCTCAAAATTTTGTTTATCTTCTTGTTATGCTCGGTGTCAGTGGTTAAGTGGCTTTCCACGGCACCACGCTTGGCGACGGCAGCGCGGATGAGCGCATTCATGAAATTGGTGGCAGCACCATCACCGAACGAGGCTACTGTCCTGCCGACATTCGTCCCCTCTGGATCTATAACCCATGTCCCTTTGTAATCAAGAACCTTCACAGAATACGGCCCGCAACGGAACCGAGCGTCCTTCTCCGTGATTACCTCTTTCGCGGCCTTGACGCCCAGGTGCTTGATAATCTCTGATGCATTGATGACGGCTTGTTCTGCAACAGCGGGGGAACAGGATTCGGCCTGGGCGCGACACGGCACTGCAATGGCCAGAAGGGTGCCGAACACAATGATCATTACAGATGTCTTCTTGTTCATGAGTACCGCTCCACCGCGCCGGATATCCGTACCACCAACACAAACCCATCGTACCAGACTGAACCACCCGATGTAAAAGAGGGAAATGGACGCTTCCATCCCCGCCAGCAATCTCACGTCGCCGTTGGTGGCCGTCAGGTCCACACACTGTGCCCGGTGATGGGCATTCCTACCTCGTCAGGCATGTTTGTTCCAAGCTGATTATTTTATGCTCCTCGTTTGCCCGAAAGCAAATGCCTGAAGCATGGGTGCCGCAGCACGATCACGGTCTGTCAGAGGCTCAATTCCGAATCGAACTTCAATGGTCTTCAGCACTGAGGTGGTATCATACTGGGTATGATCCACATAGCCCCTCCTGGCAAACGGCGAGATGACGACGGCAGGAATTCGTGTTCCTGGCCCCCATCGGTCACCTTTGGGTGGGGGAACGTGATCCCAAAGGCCTCCAAACTCGTCGTAGGTAACGATGATGGCTGTCTTGGGCCAGTAGGAGCTGGCCTGTATTGCCGATACAAGATTACCGATATAGCGGTCACCGTCGGCCAAGTTTGCATATCCAGGGTGTTGGTTTTCCAACCCACGGGGCTTGACGAACACCACCTGCGGAAACTTGCCAACCTTGAGGTCAAGAACCAGTTGGGTGTCATCACGTATGTGTTCAGCCCGTTCGTTGGTGCCTCGCGCATAGCGGGCGAAGAAAGCATAAGGCTGGTGATGATATTGGAAGTCGGCACCGGGATTTCCGTTCTCAGCGTCGTCCCAACCACCCGAATACCACGCCCAGGAAATCCCCTTCTCGCTTAACCGGTCGCCAATGGTCGGCGCTGTTTGGGGTGGCAAGAGGTTCGCAAGCCCACTGCCAGACAGGTGCGGTCCACCGCGCGGTTCAAGGGTGTTGACAGCGTAGCCATCGGGAGTAACTTGGCCTGATCGCAGCAAAATCCCCTTTTCATCCAGCTTAACGCGCATCTGATCAGGGGCGTCTGGAAAAACCGGGGTGCAGGCGCAGGCCAACCACATGTGGTTCAGGAACGACCCCCCGAAGGCCGCCTGAAAGAAATTGTCGGCCAGAGTGTATTCCGCCGCCAACGCCCATAGGCGTGTTGATCGGGTATCGTGGTAGCCCATGGTCAGTCCACCAGACAAAGAGGCGAACAGGTCGTTGCGCCCACCGTTGATCTGGTACTGATGGACATGGAACTCGTGGATCAGGTTGGGCATCCGATCATTGTGTGAGACAAAGTCATCGATCGGCCATGGCCGGTTCGGCAGGGTCTTCGGGAACCGTGCATCCTCCACCGCCGGTTGGACGTTGGTGTTCATAACTCTCGGCAATTGGACGAGATCTCTCCCACTCCGCCAATCGACCTGAACAGGAGCACGCTCAGCCTCCTTGAGTCCGCTGGCTCCTGGGAACAGAGCAAACATGTTGTCGAAACTACGGTTTTCCATGTAGAGGACAACGATGTGCTCAATTTGCTCCATCCCCGGAGGAATGGCCTGGGCACTTGCCGTCGTCTCCATCATCAACAACATCAAAACAACGGTCAAAACGCCTGTTTTCACCCTCTCTCCCCACCGTTCCCATCTCTCCGTTGGAAACAACTGCCAGATTCCGCAGCTACAATCGTCACTGCGCAGACCTCATCGTTCTCCTCTATGGCATCCTTTTGCCCGACGATGGGAGATGCCGCCATTCCGGGCGGCAGGTTCGTATCGTCACCGGTTTCCGAGGATAATAAAAATGAGTAAACCCCCGGCTCTGCCGGGGTGACAGCAGAAGTTTGACTTTTCAGGGAGTCATCCAGGATCCTCCATGTCGTGAGCCGCCAAGCACCACGACAAGGAGGATACTGATGAAC
>JADFYM010000286.1 GCA_015233035.1 Magnetococcales bacterium | reverse complement strand
CCAGCAAGCTGTAGTCACGAAACCAGCACCGTATCGATCACTTGTTGCGAACCCAAGAGGGAAGATTCACAAGACAAAGACGCTTGATCGAAGTGGATAGGGCTTAACCGAAGTGGATACCTAGTATATGGGATTTATATGCTGACCTGAAAATCTATAAACTTGCTCCGGATCAAAACAAGGAGTTGGCCAAAGACATTCGTGGCCGTTTTGACGAACTATGCGCAACAAAGACCTGCTATCCAGACCTCAACGAGGCTCTCAAAAGGCTCCACAGAAACAAAGATGAACTATTACTTGTTCTGGATAAGCCGTGGCTTCCTCTCCACAACAACTTGAGCGAGTCTGACATTCGAGAGTACGTTCAGAAAAGGAAAATTAGCGGAGGTACACGAAGTGCGGATGGTCGACGATGTAGGGATACGTTCGCAAGTTTGAAGAAAACTTGCAGAAAACACAGTATCTCATTCTGGGAGTTTCTGAAGGACAGAATCGGGAATTTGAACCGGATCCCGTTTTTGCCAGATGTCATTCGCAATGCGGCGTGTGTAGCATGATGGCGGTTCGATTACCTGCTATTATGGAGTAGTTGCCAAAATATCTGTTTCCTCGCTTTGGGTGCCGCCTGAAAATGGTGTCGGTCCGACCAGAAATCGGCATGGGCCGGTGGTGCCTTCTTGCGTTATTACCTTTATTGTCGATTGGCATAGCGCGGGCCGAGGAGGATGACCGGTTGCGCTTTGATTTCTACGGAACGCTGGGTTTCAGTCATGATGACAGCGCGAATCTGGCTCCCGTGCGCGATCTCAGCCAACGCCCCAGGCGCAGCAATCAGACGAACGACTCTTGGGTAATGGATAGCCGCCTGGGCCTGCAAGCCAGCTATGCGGTGAATCCCTGGGTGGATCTCATGACACAAGCCGTGTGGCGTGAACAGGCGGATATCTCGCTTGACAGTTACCTGGACTGGGCTTTTATCAACCTGCACCCAACGCCAGCGTTCGATGTGCGCCTGGGTCGGGTGGGCTATGATGTGTTTTTAATGTCCGATCACCGCAATCTGGGTTATGCCTATCCGTGGGTACGTCCGCCCATAGAATTTTATGGGTGGATACCCATGTACTCCGTCAATGGCGGTGACATGGCCTATACCCTGGAGGAAGGAACAGCCCGTTGGCGTTTCAAGGCCCAGGCCGGTCATGCCGGTTTGAAATTTCCCATGGGATCGGACGCATCGTCTGGACCCGATTATGATTTCAAGAGCGACAATGTGTGGAGCCTCACCGCCGCCTGGGAATCGGACCCCTGGCGGATCAAGGGAGGCTATTCGCAAATTGTTCTCAAAACCGATGCTCCCATCCTGGCACCCCTGCAAGCCGGACTGGAAACAGTGGCGCGGGCGGGCCTGCCTGGGGTGAGTGCCGAAGCCGCCGCTTTGCGTGACGACCTCACCTACCAAGACGTGACCCTGCGCTATGTCACTCTGGGCGTTGCCTACGACGATGGCGTCTGGCTGGGCCAGGCGGAATGGGGCAGAGTGACCACCACCGCCGACATGGTGTCCAATGGTAATATGGCCTATCTCGGTATGGGTCGCCGCTTTGGCGATTGGACGCCGTTCGTCCTGCTCAGCGGTGTGCGTTCCACCGTCCCTGTCCGGCAAACATCGGCTGATTGGAATCTTTCTGCCAGCTTGTCCGGTTTGCAAGCCAGTGCGGTGTCTGTGTTGAATTCAACCCGTTTTGATCAGGAGACCGAGTCGCTGGGGGTGCGCTGGGACTTTAACAGTCATCTTGCCTTCAAGGTGCAAGGGGATTCCACCCTGGTTCACCCCTACGGCTACGGTTTGTGGTATGTCGGCACCAATGACCGCACACACGTGGACACTCGAATCAACCTGCTCTCCGCCACTATGGATTTTGTGTTTTGACCATGAACACTCTCTCGACCAAAAATGCCAGCCTGCCCGGCCGCCTGCTCCTGACTGTGCTCTTGTGGATCGGCTGGCTTGCCCAGGGCAGCGCGGCCGATGTGACGGTTATTGTCAACAAGGACAATCCGACCACCGCCATGGAACCGGCGCGGGTTTCCGATCTTTATCTGGGCAGGAGCCGGGTTTTTCCCAACGGCGAGCCAGCGCATGTGCTTGAGCAGCCGCGCGACAGCCTCTTGCGGGAGCAGTTTTTCCGCCGGGTCAATGGCATGTCCTTGAACCAGGTCAATACCTATTGGGCACGCTTGACCTTCAGTGGGCGGGTTTTGCCCCCTGTGGTACAGAAAGACAGTGCGGCTGCGCGCACGGCAGTGGAGGCAGACGCCAAAGCGATCGGTTATGTGGATGAGGGCACGTTGCCGCCATCGGTCAGCCCGGTGTTGGGGTTACATGAATAACCTGTTGGCCCGGTGCAGTCTGGGGCGTCGTTTTGTCGCCACCGTTGGCCTGGGGATGGGCCTGTTTGCCCTGTTGAGTGGTGCCTGTTTTTACCTGTACGCTTTTTCCCACGAGGTGAATGAGGCCAATGCACGGCAAACACAACTGGTGGCAACCGTGCAAATACAGGCCGAAGTGGGAGCCTTTGCCCTGAACGAAGAGATCGCCAACGGTGTCATCCAGAGTCTGTTGGTCAACCCCGTCATTCTGGCCGCACGCCTCCAGGGTGCCCATGATTTTCACGTGGAAGGGTCGAAGCAGCCATCCGTCCCTTTTTCCACTGGCACGGTCTATCCCCTGTTGTCACCGGTTGACCATAAAGAACAGATCGGCTCTTTGGTGGTCGTTGCAAACAGTGCCCAGATCAACCAGGCTGCCATGGAGCAGGCCATTCTGTATGGTCTGCTGATGGTGTTGCAAATTGTGATCGCCACGGTGATTGTGATGCTCCTGTTCCGGCGTCAGGTCGGCGAGCCGGTGGCCCGGTTGGCGCACGTGATGAAGGAGATCCAGCCGGGCCAGGGCATCTGTCTGCTGGTGGAGGCGTGTCACCGGCACGATGAAATCGGTCTGTTGTCCCAGTGCGCCAATTTTCTGCTCACGGCCACCGAGCAGGCCCTCGCCACCGCCCAGGCCGCCAACCAGGCCAAAAGCGACTTTCTGGCCGCCATGAGCCACGAAATCCGCACCCCCATGAACGTGGTGTTGGGCATATCGGATGTGTTGCTGGAAACCGACCTGGATGCAGAACAATGCCGTCTGGTGCAGATCATGCACCGCTCGGGCAGAGCCTTGATGGGGGTGATCAACGATGTGCTTGATTTTTCGCGTATTGAAGCAGGACGATTCACCTTGTCCGAACTGCCCTTTTCGCCCGGCCAGGTCGTGGAGGAAACGGCCCATCTGATGCGGGTCGAGGCGGAGAAAAAGGGGCTGCGTCTGGTGCAGGAGGTGGCCGCTGGTATTCCGGCGGCCGTGTTGGGTGACGATGGGCGGGTCCGTCAGGTGTTGATCAATCTGTTGGGCAACGCCATCAAGTTTACCCAACAGGGCACTGTGACGGTGCGCCTGACCTGGCATCCTCAGGATCCCGCAACCCTGTTGTTTGGCGTCGCCGACACCGGCATCGGCATTGCACCAGAAAATATACAGCACATTTTTGAACAGTTTACCCAGGCAGATTCCGGTATCAACCGACGTTACGGCGGGACTGGTCTGGGGTTGGCCATTTCGCAGCGGCTGGTCAAACTCATGGGTGGCCAAATGGGGGTGGACAGCCAGGTGGGGCAGGGCAGCACCTTTTTTTTCACCCTGCCATCCCGTCCGGCAGGCGTCTCGCCTCTGCCATCCCCCGTGGCACACACGACAGGGAGACCTGCCCGGATTCTGTCCATCCTGATCGCAGAAGATTCTCCCGACACCCAGATATTGTTCCGGGCCTATTTGAAAGGGACGCCACATCGGTTTGTTATCGTCAACGATGGCCAGGAGGCCGTGGCACGGGTACGGGAAGAGTCGTTCGATCTGCTGCTGACGGATATCCAGATGCCCAACCTGGATGGTTATGCCACCACCCGCGCCATTCGCCAGTGGGAACAGGCGGAAGGCCGTCATCCCCTGACCATCGTGGCTCTGAGTGCCCATGCTTCCCCGGACAAGAGAGAAGAAAGTATGGCCGCCGGGTGCAATGGACATCTGACCAAACCCATCAAGAAACAGGCCCTGTTGGATGCCATCCGGCGCGTTGCAGAATCTCTTGGGATGGCGGAGTCTGGGGAGCGGTGCATCGCTCCCGCAGCATTGCACAGTGTCCGGGATTGAACCCGCCTGCGTACAGCCGCAGCACTGGTTGAACGAGGCGGGTTCGTCTGACGAGGAGACCCCGGTTGTGTCGCGTTTGCGTCGGTCACGTTCTGGTCATGAGGGTCACTCTCTTTTCTGTGCTGAGGGTGTGGTTATTTGATCTGTGCGATCCTTGTCAAACAGGGGATGGTATTTACCGTAGGGCATCCCGCCGATTGCCTTGGCATTGGCCATCCTGGCAATGGGCACATAATCCGTGGAGGCTGTTTGGGCGGCAGCAACAGCCAGCTTTACCACCAGGCCAGCAATACCACCCGATGAATTGTTGCCACCACTGGTGTCAACCTTTTCCACGATCTTTCGCTTCCAGATGTCCTCTCCTGTGCTGGTGGAACGCAGCGTCATATCGATGCCAACGGTAACGGAACCGGAAAGAATGACATAGGAGGTTGTCCAGTCGGTAATCTCCACCAGAAGAATCGCATCGGCACCAAATTTTTGCTTGAATGTCTGAGGAGGTACATCCTTCAACAGTTCCGTGTCAAAAATACCATCTTGTTTCATCAGATCAAAAACAACAGCCGGGGGAAAGAAATAATAGCCGTGCTCCGTGATCGGCACCGCAGTGGTCGTTGAATATAATTCCTTGGCGTCTGATGCGGTAGTTTTGTTGATGGGGGGCAGGATCAATATGGATAGCGGTCGTCGATCATCATACATATGGGGAAATTCTGCGATTTTGTTGGTCATGGTGGGTCCACAAGCAGACAACACGGTGGCCACCAACAACAGGCATACAAGATGGGAATGACGCATGATGGGATTCTCCTGGTTCCACTATGGTTTTGCGGGTGTGTCGGTTTCCTGGAGCTTGGCCTGGGGTGTCCAAATCGGGCCTTGGCTGTTGACCGGTTTTTGGATAGGATTCCCTGGAACCGTCGTTCGCGTGTTTACGCTGCGGCATCTTCAGGGTAGTATGGCCGCTTTTGGTGCTCTATTTGA
>JADFYM010000285.1 GCA_015233035.1 Magnetococcales bacterium | reverse complement strand
TGGCCGTCTTTTCCTGAGGGGAATATCTTCTGCGCTTTTTTTCCATGGATCGTTCCTCCGTTTGGTAGCCATTGTATGTAGCTTATAAAACGAAGGCAACTGTCCGATTCCAACTGAGGCAGAACAATTGAGGGTCTTGGTCCACTTAACTACGAGGCACGGAAAGGACTCTATCTTCACCCGACCCTGGCAGTAACTCCAGATCGGCTTTGTCTTGGTGTGTTGGATGCTTGGATGTATTCAAGGGAACCTGGCAGTCTTGGCAAAGGCCGTGTTTCCTCAAGTGCCCCAATAGAGGGGAAAGAAAGCATTCGTTGGCTGGAGGGATACCAGCGGACATGTGAACGTCAGCAAGAGATGCCGGAAACACAGTTGATTTACCTCGCTGACCGGGAGGGGGATATTTATGACATCTTCTTTGAACGGGAGACGTTCCTCCAACGTGGCGAACTGGCGGCTGATTGGCTGGTCAGGTTTCGTGATGATCGGAATACCGTGGATGGTCAAAAGCTGAAAGCTGTTGTGGAAAAGGCTCCTGGAATCAGTCAAGTTGAATTTGACCTTGCGCCCGCCAGGGGACGCAAGAAACGTCACGTAGTACAGACGTTGCGGGTTGCACGAGTTGTCTTGAATCCGCCGAGACGGACAGGGAAAAAATTTGCCCCCGTGGAAGTCACGGCCCTTCTGGCGTCTGAAGACACCCCTCCGAGTGGTGAAGAACCCATCGAGTGGCTGTTGTTATCCAGCGTTCAGGTTGGAACGGCAGAACAGGCCGAGGAGATGCTCCGGTGGTACATGGTCAGATGGCAAGTGGAAATTTTTTTCAGGATTCTGAAAGACGGTTGTAAAATCGAAAAGTTACAGCTTGAGCATGAAGAGAGAATAGAGGCAGCCATCTCTCTGTACATGATCATCGCTTGGCGCGTTTTGTTCCTGACTACACTGGGCAGGGAGTGCCCGGAGCTGCCATGTAGCGTGGTTTTCGATGACGAGGAATGGCAAGCAGCCTGCGTCGTGGCAAGGCGCAAAATTGTCCAAGACCAACCGCCCACCTTGAACGAAATGATTCGGATCGTTGCTGGGTTTGGCGGGTTCATCGGGCGAAAAGGAGATGGCTTCCCAGGGCCGAAGACTCTTTGGATAGGCCTACAGAGGGTTCATGACTTTGCTTTGGCCATACAGTGTCAGAAAGAGATGGACGCCTGAGATGTGGGTAACGATGTGAGGCAGACTGGAAAACGCCTGCCGATGTCAAAAGTCAGTTCCGCCATGCCAGTTTTCTTACAGAAAACCGGGTGGTTTTTAACATTGCGGGCAACAAGTACCGGCTGATTGTGAAGATCAATTATCCCCACAGCGTCGTATATATCCGTTTTATCGGAACCCATGACCAATACGATCAGATCAATGCGGAGACCGTATAATGAACATCCATCCCATTAAGACTGAACAAGATTACGACACAGTGCTGGCTGAAGTTGAGCGATTGATGGATGCCGAACCCGATACGCCGGAAGGTGATCGTCTGGATATTCTCACAACTCTGATCGAGGCGTATGAAGCCAAGCACTATGCCATCGACATCCCGGACCCCATAGAGGCCATCAAGTTCCAAATGGAAGAAATGGGGTTGAGCCGCAAGGAGTTGGAACCGTTCATCGGCAGTCGAGCTCGAGTGGCAGAAGTTCTGAACCGCAGGCGACATCTCTCGTTGGAGATGATCCGTCGTCTTCACAGAGGATTAAGAATCCCTGCTAACGTGCTTATTCAGTCCACCCATTAGGCCTTGATCATCGTTTCGGCCATTCCAGTCAGAACCCTGGATTCCCGCCTTCGCGGGAATGACGAGCGAATTTCGTGTCATCCCCATTCCCGTCATGCCCGCGAAGGCGGGCATCCAGGAGAGTTCGTGGACGAAACGATGATCAAGGCCCATCCCGCTTCATAATTTCCACCGCATCTTATGATCGGCATAGACGCTGCCACTGCCATCCTGCGATATTTTGATAACCACCCCCGATTGCGACAAAAATTGCGCTGCCAACTCCCCGGATCCGGTGATGGCCGTCGCCTTGTGCGAGAGCGTGGAGAGGTTGGCGATGGCACCAAACCGATGGATGCGAGAGTCTTGCGACAAAACCAACGCCCCATCACTGGACGCCAACCGATGGATCAAACCATGATACCGTTCATCGTCGATGGACACATCCTGTTCCCAGAGTCGTGTCGAACGCAACGTCATCTGGTCAATATCCGTTTCCTGGGCCGGGATCCAGATCAGGGAACCATGGCGTTCCGTCATGAGCGACCAGGTCAACTCCAGCAGCGCATCGATGGCCGGTTTTTTGAACGTTGGCAGCAACACCCGGATCGCTTTTTTGATCAGATTATAGTCACGAAAATGCCATTGTCCTGCCGAGTAGGTGAACTCCTCGCCTGTGGCCTCGACAATGACCATCTCCCTGCCATTGATGGTACGAAAGGCAATATCCTGTTCGTGCAAAGACTTGTCCAAAAAATTGGTGGAGATGGAGGTGGTGGAAGAGGGCGGATCATCGAAAAAAAACATGCTGTTTATCTTCAGATTGCGGTCACACACATAAAAACAGGAGGAACCGTCCGCCAAATACCAGAACCGGTTTTCGTACCGCAGGTTGGGCATCAAGGTGATGGCATTGTTCAACGGTATCAACCGGCATTTTCTGGATTCCGTCTGATAGGTGCGGTGTGACTTGGTAATAATCAGACCGGTATTGAAGATTCGATTTTCAAAGGTCATCGTGCGCAGACTGGTAAACAGATCCACGATAAATCTTATATTGTTTTTATTGAATCCCCCCCGGGCCAGATATTCCACGATGGTATCCAAGATCAATTGCTTGCCAAAAAATTGCAGATCAACATCAAAGTCGTACAGCATGGCATGTTTGAGTCGTTTGAGCATCTGGTTGGCAATAATTTCTGTCAGCTCCTGGGAGGGGAGCGCGATCAGCGGATCATGCAGAACCAAACCCAACGAAACCTTTTTGTCATGGTAGGTGGGCGGGTGAACTGCGATCAACAAGGTGGACTCGTTGGCCTCGTAGACGGCTTTTTCTGGTATATCAAGGATTCTTTCGTCATAATTAATTTCAAATTCATCCGCCGGTGAAAAAACAATCGATACGGAACACTGCAAGAAAGACTCCAGAAATTTTTTGGTTGTCTGGCCATGTTTGTGGACAAAATGGTCCACAAATGGTGTATCGGCAAATTCAATATATTCATTCATGGGCATGATCCGTGCGGCGGTATGACTCGGATGGGCTGGGCGCATGGCATGGACGCCTGCACCGGACACTATTCCACATCCTGTGCGTTTGCGAAAGAAAAAATACGATTCGGGCGGGTGCAGAAACGGGATGCAAAACCGGGTCGCCACATAAAAAATAGCGTGATTAAAATGGGTTCATTTATTATACTGCCAACAGCGTAGCCTTCGGTACGCTTTTGTGCGGCGGGTTGGTGACGGTTTCAACCCCGCCTGCAATCGTTTTCAGATCCATTGAAGACTGCAGGACAGCGTGGGTGCAATGAGGAAAATTTCAATGAAAACATTTATTTCGTCTCGTGTTCGTTCGTGTCGTTCCGTGTTGCTGGTGGCCATGCTGGGGGTGGTGTTGGGCAAGCCTGCCCCGCTGCTGGCGGATGCCTTGCTGGGCGTGGGCGTTGTCGGGGGGGGGCTGCTCGGGGCTTGGCTGACAGGAAAGATGCCGGGCCCGACGGCCAGCACGCAATCGGCACCCCTGCCCACGACGACGGAGTGCCGCCAGATGGAAACGCAGGGATTTGTCAACGGTCGGCAGGCGACCCTGGTGGGCCTGGCTTGTCGTACCGCAACCGGTCCCTGGCAATTTCAGGGTACACCCCGTATGGTAAAGGCCTCTCAGGAACCACAGACCGCGCGTCTGTCGTCTGCGGCACCGGCCCCGCCTGTGCCGCAAACGGTGCCAGTCTATCCCAGTCTGTATGCGGCCGGGAGCGAACCGTCCCCGGTGGCGGACCATCCCCCCACGGCGGTGGGGCGTCCTGACACCGGCCGCTACTACGGACATCGTGATTTCTGGCCGGATCAGCATGACATGCGCCTGGTTTGGTGATCCTGCACAACACTATTGCTCAACGGAGGAAATTGCTCATGATCAAATGGCCAGCGTGGGTGGTGGTCGGTGCGCTGCTGTTGACCGCTTGTTCGGCGCGTGATGACAAGAAAATACCTCCGCTCAGTATTGGGACGGATGGTCAAGCCGTGGCCTATTTTCCCGTTGGCAAGACCCTGTGTGATCTGCTGGGCGATGGGTCGTCGTGCAAACTGGCCCCGGCCGATGGTCCGGTCCAGAACCTGGAAAGTGTCCACAATGGGACGCCGAAACTGGGTATCATCCGGGCGGATGCCCTGCATCGGGCCTGGGCCGGGCAGCCCCCCTTCAAAACCGGGATGAAAAAAATGCGCGTGCTGTTTACGCTGCACGAAGAGGCGGTCACCCTGGTCGCACCAGGCAAGGCCGGGGCCACTCTGTTCCAGAACGCCCATGGCAAGCGATTGAATGTGGGACCGGAAGGTTCCGATCAGGAACGATTGGTGGCGGACCTGTTTGCCGCGTGTAAAAACTTGTTGAGCGATGTGGTGATGAGTCGCCTGGAGGCTCCCGAACTGCTGCCCGCCCTGCGCTCCCACACCCTGGATGGCTATTTTGATGTGACGGGTCATCCCAACTATGCGTTGGCCCAGGCGGCTTTGGCCTCACGGTTGGAAATTGTGCCAATCGAAGGGGATTGTGTGACGGCTTTGGTCAAGGCACAACCTTATTTTGAGCCCGTGGCCATTCCTGGCAAGGTGTATCGGGGGGCGGATCAGGATGTGACCACGGTGGGTGTGCCGTTCTGGGTGGTGGCCAACACCGAGGTGGACAATGATCTGGTCTACAAGGTGGTGCGGAAGGTGTTTGAAAATGTGGAGACATTGCGGCAGAGCAACCCTGTGCTGCATGGTCTTTCGCCACGCAAGATGCTTAAATCCATCGCGGTGCCCTACCATCCGGGTGCCCTGAAATATTATCAGGAAAAAAGGTGGTTCAAGGCGGCTTCTTGAGATATCCGCGCCTTCAGGCGGGGCTTTGCCCCGAACCCCACCAGGGGCTTTGCCCCTGGACCCCACCAGGGGGATAATCCCCCTGGACCCCTTAAAATTATTAAAAAAAAAGGGTGGA
>JADFYM010000284.1 GCA_015233035.1 Magnetococcales bacterium | reverse complement strand
GGGAAAAAATCACGTCGTTCATCGCGTATTTTAACAAGGCGATGTCGAAACCGTTCCGTTGGACCTACCAGGGCAAACCCCTTGCGGTCTGAAGGAGGGTTCCGAATTTCCGCTGTGCACCACTATGAGTGTGCGGTTGGTATTTGACTACCTCCGTATGACGCAAAACACCTGTCGCGCTACCGTTTCGTAGCTTCCCTGGCCGAGAACAAATTTACCGTGATAAAATCTCTTGCCTTGGCCATGCCCGATTGGTATGCTTGGCAAAACGCAAAAAAGGGCGAAGTGACATGCTCCCTGCCGACCAGAACGGCCGCATAAAGAGGGAATGGGGCCCTTTCCCCGCTGTTTTGTTGGCTTGAACATGAGGAGGAATGATGACTGAACAACAAAGTTTCATGCCGGCACAGTTCCGCGTCGGGCATTTGGCCATCGACATGCAGCATGAATTGCTGTTTGCCCTCTATCATGAATTGATGCACTCGTTGCAGCATGAAGACGACGCTTATGAACTTTTGAGCATCTTCCTGGGCTTGAACGGGTATGTGGACTCTCATTTCAAGTATGAAGAAGAGGCCATGCGGGAGGCGCGCTATCCCGACTGGGAAGTCAAGCATCACTGCGCCGAACACCGCCGATTGGAACAGGATGTCCAGGCGTTTTACCAGCGGTTTGTCGAAGTCCACAACAAAGAGGCAGAGAGAAAGATTGCCTATGAGGTCGCGACCTTTCTGGCCGATTGGTTGAAACACCATATCGCGGAGGTTGACCGGCAGTTGGCTCGCCATTTGAATGAACAATCAGCCGACGCACACCAACATTGACCATTCGCTTCCGTTAAGATCGGATCCCGAATGAGGGTACGAGGGAAACCATGTCGTTCAGAGTATTCAAAGATGGGGACAGAATTATTGTCCAACTGCCGGCGGTGTTCGGCTTTGGCCTGCGCAATGAGTTCAGGAAGGTGACGGCGGACAATCCAGTCGGCTCGCGCTATGAACTGGATTTTCAACTGGTCGAAAAAATGGACAGTGCCGCCATGGGAATGCTGTTATTGCTGAAGGAAGTTGCGGGCGGGGACGGGGCCAATGTTGTCCTGACCAACGTCAAACCGGAGGTCATCAAGCTTCTGCAACTGGTCAACTTTCACAAGCTGTTCACCATTCGCTGATCCTCGCCGTGACTGGTTCCGCCTGTTTTCACCCGACCACCACCGCTTGACAAGCCAGAGCGGTTTTCTGGACAATGGTGTCTGGCCGGATGGCGGAACGTACTCCTGCTTGTACAAACCTGCAAGTTGTTCATAAAAATGGCTTGTGCCCGTCCTGGATACCGCATTCAGGCTGGATGCCCGGTGGCCACTGCTGGTACAATGCACAGCGGCTGTCCCCTGGTGTCGCCCGGTCCTGGGGCGTGGGACACACAAAAAATCACCCATACAAAAGGTTTAAACACACCCCATGAACGAACGGGATCAGACACGGGAAAAATATAATCCCCAGGCCATTGAAGCCAAATGGCAGGCTTTTTGGGCACAAAACCAAAGCTTCCACGTGACGGAAGCGGATCCACGGGAAAAATTTTATCTTCTGGTCATGTTCCCCTACCCCTCCGGGCGGATCCACATGGGGCATGTGCGCAATTATACCATTGGCGATCTGATCGCCCGTTTTCAACGGTTGCGCGGCTTCAAGGTGTTGCACCCCATGGGCTGGGATGCCTTCGGGATGCCCGCCGAAAATGCGGCCATCAAACAAAACACCCATCCCAGAGCCTGGACCTACAGCAATATTGACGCCATGCGTCGTGAGCTGCAATCCATGGGACTCTCCTATGACTGGTCGCGGGAACTGGCCACCTGCAACCCGGATTATGCCCACTGGGAACAGGAACTGTTCCTGAAATTATACGAAAAAGGGCTGGTATACCGCAAACTCTCCCAGGTCAACTGGGATCCGGTCGATCAAACCGTGCTGGCCAACGAGCAGGTCATTGACGGCAAGGGGTGGCGCAGCGGAGCGGCGGTGGAGCGCAAGGAACTCTCCCAATGGTTTCTCAAGATTACCGCCTATGCCGACGAGTTGCTGGCGGGTATCCAGCAACTGGAAGCGGGCTGGCCGGAGACGGTGCGCAGTATGCAGACCCATTGGATCGGCAAAAGCCATGGTCTGGAGTTTGCCTTTGCCATTGAAGGACGATCCGACACCCTGCCGGTCTATACCACCCGCCCGGACACCCTGATGGGGATCACCTTTTGTTCCATTGCCGCCGAGCATCCGCTGGCCAAAGAGACGGCGGCCACCAATCCCGCCGCCCAGGCGTTCATCGCGGCCTGCCAGACAGCGGGCACCAGCGAAGAGGCCATCGAGCGGTTGGAAAAAAAGGGCTTTGACACCGGCTTGCGGGCCATTCATCCCCTGACCCAGGAACGGGTGCCCATTTTTATTGCCAATTTTGTGTTGATGAACTATGGCACCGGCGCGGTCATGGCGGTTCCGGCCCATGATCAACGGGATTTTGAGTTTGCCCAGGTCTATCATTTGCCCATCCGCGTGGTGATCCAGCCGGAGGGCGCGCGGCAGGAGGGCCACACCCTGACGGCCGCCTACACCGGTCCGGGGGTGCTCTGCGACTCGGGACAGTTTGATGGACTGGACAATGAAACGGCCAAACAGAAAATTATCGCGTTTTTTGTGCAGGAGGGGTTGGGCCGGGCGACCACCCAGTATCGGCTGCGGGATTGGGGCATCTCCCGGCAACGCTACTGGGGCAATCCCATTCCCATCATCCATTGCCCGGCCTGTGGTCTGGTGCCGGTCCCGGTGGCCCATTTGCCGGTCGCCTTGCCGGAAGAGGTGGAACTGACCGGCAGCGGCAATCCTCTCGTCCGCCATCCCACCTGGAAGGAGACCCGTTGCCCGCAGTGTGGGCAGGCGGCCCAGCGGGAGACCGACACCATGGACACCTTTACCGAATCCTCCTGGTATTTTTTGCGCTACTGTTGCCCCGATTTTCCAGGACCGCTGGACCCGGAGCGGGTCAACCACTGGATGCCGGTGGATCAATATGTGGGCGGCATTGAACATGCGGTGTTGCATCTGCTGTATGCCCGTTTTTTCCACAAGGCTTTGCGGGATTGCGGTCTGGTAACCTGTGCCGAGCCGTTCACCCGCCTGCTCACCCAGGGGATGGTGCGCAAGGATACGATGCGTTGCCCGGAACATGGCTGGCGTTATCCGGAAGAGGTGACCCAACAGGCGGATGGCCTGCACTGTACGGCCTGCGCCGCCCCCGTTGTCGTGGGCCGCAACGAAAAAATGTCCAAGAGCAAGCACAATGTGGTCGATCCCAACGATATTATTCAGGGCTATGGGGCGGACACGGCGCGGTTGTTCATGCTCTTTGCGGCCCCGCCGGAGCAGGATCTGGAGTGGAATGACCATGGTATCGATGGAGCCTGGCGGTTTCTCAACCGCTTGTGGCGTCTGGTGCAGGAGGTGGCGGCACTGCCCTGGCAGGCCCCGGCCACCTGCCAGCCGTCTGATCCCGATGCGCGCGCTTTGCGCACCAAAACCCATGAAACCATCGACAAGGTGACCCGGGATATTCAACGCTTGCAGTTCAACACGGGCATTTCAGCGGTCATGGAACTGGTGAACGCGGCCAACGAGTCGCTTGCCCCGGCGGCCAGACCGGATCGACCGGCAGAATGGGGTGCCGTGCTGCGGGAGGCGGCGGAAGCGGCGGTGATTTTGCTCAATCCCTATGTGCCGCACGTGACAGAAGAGTTGTGGCAACATCTGGGCCATGCGGATCCCCTCTGTCAGCATCGCTGGCCGCTGGTGGATCCAGAGGCCTTGCAGCGTGATGAGATGATCCTGGTCGTCCAGGTCAATGGCAAGCTGCGGGCCCGTTTGACGGTGGCGACGACGGCCTCCCGGGAGACGATTGAGGCCGCCGCGTTGGCCGAACCGACCATTCAGCACCATTTGGCGGGACAGACCATCCGCAAAATGGTCTGGGTACCGGGCAAACTGCTCAACATTGTGGTGGGATAGGATAAACCATGCCAAGCCGACTTTTTCCCGCCTTTTCTGCCGAGGGCATGGCCTGTCAAACGGGGGGCTGCCGTCGTCTCCTGGTGCTCATCCTGGTGCTTCTGGCCTGGTTGCCAGCGGCCTGTGGCTATCGTTTTCCGGGCGACATGGCCGAGACGGATGGCCGGTGGCAACATGCCACGGTGCAGATTACCGGCAAGGGGGCAACGGACAAGCCGCAGTTGGCCTTTGCCCTGCGTGACCGGCTGCAAGCCCGTCTGGGTTTTAACGGACCGGTGGGCGGGCAGGAGAAAAGGGTGGTCCTGAAAATTATTCTGGAACCGGTGCAACGCTCCCTCCTCACGGTGGACAGTGCGGGATTGGCCAATCTGTTTCAGATTACGATTCACGCCAAACCGATGGTGGAGGGGGATAAAAGCTTGCCCACCTATCCGGCCGTCCATGGCACGGCCACTTATTATGAGCCGGTGATCAGTACCTCCGTGCAGGCCACGCAAAGGCGGGCGGAAACCGAGGCCATGGAACAACTGACCGATACATTGATTGCGTTGTTGAGCAGTTCGTTTCAGCCGAATCCGTAGGGAATGCGGGTGGCCACCGCCCACCGGAAGATTTCCGTTACGAAAGATCGGCGAGCACACTCTCCAGCGTTGGGGCATCCCATATCCGAAGACTCCACTCCTCCAGGGTGGATGGGGCAGCCTGGGCGATTTTCTCGCTGACCCATACGGGCAAGTTGCCAAAGCGGCGTTGCAACTGGCGCGTCAGCATCCTGGCCTCGCCTTTCTGCTCGCCATCCTGAAGCTTTTGCACCAAAAGATGCTCAAACTTTGGCAGGGAAGAAAGCTCTTCATCGGGCGTTGTGTCCACCATCGACTCAAACCATTCCTTCCCCAGTTGCATGACATACTCGGGGGTGATCCCTTCCATCTCTCGATTATTCAATGAACCTTTCATCAGCACTCTCCATAAACCCGCAATGATCCGACCAAACGAAACGGAAAGTTTGAACAACCCTGTGTGCTTGATCCTCTCGAACGCCTTCTTCCGCTCTTCCTGGCGACTGGAAAAACACTTTAAACTCGATGTTCAAGTTTTTTGATGCTTGACATGGGACAACGGGGAAGGAAGGCGGCAGTGTCAGCCGATCGGACTCCAAACCGAGCTTTGCAAGGTCTTTCAATATCCGATGGCTGGCCTGCCGCC
>JADFYM010000283.1 GCA_015233035.1 Magnetococcales bacterium | reverse complement strand
GCAACCACCAGCATGTCGCTGCTGCGCCATTTTTTGATCACACAGCCCTCTTGATGCCCCGATACGGGGCTCTGCCCCGCGCCCCGCCAGGGGCTTTGCCCCTGGACCCCACCAGGGGGATAATCCCCCTGGACCCCTGCAAATTTAACGACTTGTTGAAATGTGCGTCATGGAATGGATGCCCCCCCGGTGGGGTCCAGAGGCAACCCCTCTGGTAAAGCCCCCCCTAAGGAAATACTTTCTTGAACGGCTTGATGATCACCTGGGCATAGACCCCGGCGGCCATATAGGGATCGGCGTTGGCCCACACCTGACACGCCTCAAAGGAGTCAAAATCGGCCACGATCAAACTGCCGCTCATGGCCGGCAACAATACGCCGTCTTGCAAAACGGGAAAGGGACCGGCCAACAACAGCCTGCCCTCTGCCTGAAGCTGTTCCAACCGTTGCAGATGGGCGGGACGCACGGCGAGGCGCAGGGGGAGGCTGTCCGCTGCATCCTCGCCCATAATGGCAAAATACATGGCAAAGACCTCTCTGTGACCGTTACATCCGCACCCGGAGGCGTTCGGTGGTCTTGTTGAGCCGCTCAATCAACTTGGTGATGATCTGGTCTTTGACCTTTTCCCGAATATCCGCGCTCAACCGTTTCATCAGTTCCTGGTCCACCTGCAAGGCAACGACCGCATCGTCAAAAGCGATGACGGAGGTATTGCGGGGTTCGTTGGTCAGAAAGGCCATTTCGCCAAAAAATTCCCCCATCCCCAGATTGATAATGGTGGCTCCCTGTTTGACGACACTGGCCGTTCCCGCCAGAATGATAAAGAAGGAGGTATCCGTATCGCCTTCCTTGATAATTTTCGCGCCCGCGCGATAGGATTTGAAAGCCGTGTTGTTCCCGACGACCCGTTTTTTTTCATACGAGGAAAAATCTTTAAAAAACGGTATTTTATCAAGAAGCTCCAGCAGCTTTTCCGGGGCCATGGCATCGGTTTGTGACATGCGTTGTGTTCCTTTTATTGGAGGAAGACCGTAATCCCGACTGGCCGGAAGAACTGTGGGCCGACATGCGGACAGCCGGTGACTCATCCAGACGAGAATGGTATAATTACTCCAGATTGGTGTACATGTTCAAGCAAAACGGTGATGAGAATGGATGAAAATACACAAAAAAATTTTGCCACGATCGAGGAGAAGCTGATTCTCCTGAGGGGGCATCTTTGACTACGATCAGGGCAGGAGACGCCTGGCGGAAGTCACGGCACTAAGCGAAGATCCCGTTTTATGGACCAAACCGGCTGAAGCCAAGCGGTTGATGCGGGAAAAAAGAGACCTGGAAAAGACCATTGGCGAATGGGAAGCCCTGGAGCGTGCCTTGCACGACGGCCGTGAACTCTACCAAATGGCGGAAGAGGAAGGGGACGTGGCGGTGACCGAGGAGATTGCGCAGCAGGCGGGTCTTTTGCTGAATCGGGTGGAGTCCCTGGAACTGCAACGGATGCTGTCTGGTGAATTGGACATCAACCATGCCTTTTTGGAGATTCATCCCGGCGCGGGGGGCACCGAATCCCAGGATTGGGCCGAGATGCTGTTGCGCATGTATCTGCGTTGGTGCGATGCGCACGGCTACAAGGCGGAGATCAGCGACTACCAACCCGGTGACGAGGCGGGTTGCAAATCGGTCAGTGTGCGCATTGAGGGAGAATTTGCCTACGGCTACCTGAAGACCGAAGGGGGGGTCCATCGATTGGTACGCATCAGCCCGTTTGATTCGGCGGCCCGTCGGCACACCTCTTTTGCATCTGTTTATGTCTATCCCGAAGTGGATGACAGCATCCAGGTGGATATTGAGGAAAAAGATTTACGTATCGACACCTTCCGTGCCTCCGGGGCCGGGGGGCAGCATGTCAACAAGACCAGTTCCGCGATTCGCATCACCCATTTTCCCACTGGAATCGTCGTCCAGTGCCAAAATGGTCGTTCGCAGCACCGCAACAAGGATGAGGCGATGAACATGCTGAAATCCCGGCTGTATCAGTTGGAATTGGACAAGCGAGCGGCCGAGAGTCAGGCGGTCAACGATGCCAAATCGGATATTGGTTGGGGCCATCAGATTCGTTCCTATGTCTTGCATCCCTATCGCATGGTCAAGGATGTGCGCACGGGGGTGGAAAAGGGCAATGCGGATGCCGTTCTGGATGGGGATCTGGATGATTTTCTGCGTGCGGCATTGGCGCAACGCATTACCGGGGCGTAAAGGATTTGCCAAACAACAACCCCCTTTGTTTTTCAATCATTCGCAAGGGGGTCCGGGGGGGATTATCCCCCCCGGTGGGGTCCAGGGGCGAAGCCCCTGGCGGGGTTGGGGGCAGAGCCCCCGCTGGCCGAAGCAGGACGCCAATCCCGGTCTCTCAGGCACCATCCGGTCTTAATAACGCCGCCCCCAAAACACGCTCGGCCAAGCCATCCATGTCTTGACATGGGCATCCAGGAATGGTTCGGAGATCTGACGCGACCGCGCCAGCATGGCCAGTGCGTCCTGGTGGAAGCTCGGAAACTCTGCGCACAGCAGCGCGTAATCACGAAATATTTGGGCAAGCTGGCAGGGGCTGCTGATTTCGGCGATCCCCCTTTCGAGAATTTTTTCTACGGTATACAGACTCTCCTCGCGCTTTTCTGGATCATCGATCATGCGCGACTGGGAGATGTACAGAGAGATTTCCGCATAACTGCCGACACACAGGGTATCACTGGCGATGGATTGTTTAATGGTGTTGTAGACCAACTGCAACCGTTCCCAATCATGCCAGAGGCGTTTGAGTTCGCCGGGCTTTTTGCGCGTCAGGCGATTGAGATACAAGACCACGGTTGCCAGCGTGGCCACCTGCTCAGGAGTCAAGGGACGTTTTGCCAGATGATCGAGAATCATTTTGGCCAGAAAGGAGAGATATTCGGTCCACGACTGGCGTCGCCGCGCCCACGGCAGTCCCAGATAGGCATGAACGACCGTCATCGTCTGCACAAAGGTGGCGGGGTCATAAGAATCCGATTTTGACTCTGCTTCCTTCGACTCCTTCCACGCCTGGTTGATCCCCGCCACGCTGACGGCACCACAAAACTCAAACTTTGGCTTTCTAAACACGGCCATACATCACCTGATCACCCCCATCGTTTCCAGGCGCGGCATCCGCCTCGTGGATACCGCGAAATGCTTTAAGGGTCCACCCGACGACCCGCCAACGATGCGCAGGATATGGAACGTGTGCCACCCTGTCAACCTTCCCCCATGCCCAGGATTCACCATCTGATTTTTGGGCAAGGGGGTGTTGGACGAAAATCCACCATTTTTTTGACAATTCCAAGCGTCAATCGCGCGCAGACCGCTCAGAACCCCATCAAAATTCTGCTTTTCTGCCAATTCTGGAAAAGATTGCCCCAGCAGGTGGATGGCAGTCGAGGCCCCTTGTGTGCCCGTGCTGCGATTTTTCGCCATATCTGTTGATTGTGCCGCCCCGAGTACGCTACAGTGGGGCGTATGCACCCTGGGAGGAGTCACCGCCATGCACACAACCACATTCGACACCTTGGAATTCACCGAGCAACTCAAGGCGGCTGGCGTCCCTGATGATCAGACGAAGGGTCACGCCAAGGCATTGATGTCCGTCATAAAGCAGACGGAAACATGTTTTGAGGATCTTGTGACAAAAACAGATCTTCAGAGAAGCATTGCAATCCTCGAGTACCGAATGACCATTCGGATGGGGCTGATGCTTGTGACTGTGGCCGGGATGCTCTTCACTGCCTTGCGCTATTTCCCTCCACTTGCCCAAATCAATGACCAACCCCCTGCCCAAGAAATGCACCAACCCACCCCGGTGCCAACGCTCCCGGCTCCGCCCCCTACCCCCGCACACTGAAACACGAAACGGCCCCAGGTTTGCCCCAAGGCCGTCACGCTCAGTCATCCCATCCAGGTCAGACCGCTATTTGCAACATCCCCGTCGTATTCGTTGGCACGGACAACGCCGGGAACGCGCCAGCCCCGTTCAGCATGGCGACCATGACGGTCACGCAGTCACTACCGACAGCCACCAGGATGTCGCCCCCAACCGGGCAGACTTGCTGGGGATAGGTCGCGACGGCACCCCCCGGAAGAGACGGGCAAGTCGACCAGGACGGTTTATCCTGGTGGAATCAATGTGTCATCAGGAGGCGTTGGAGCTGCGAGAAAAATTTGGAGATGGAGTTTTTTTTTGAGAGACTGCGTTTTTGCAACGCCTGGATAAAAGTGGCGTCCCGTACGGACACCATATGCAGTTGCAAATAGTTGATAATGTTTAGCAATTTTTGCATGTGCCGTTTGCATACCGTTAAAAATACCGTTAAAATATTTTGCTACCCTGTCACCCTTGGCACCGTTTCCACCCTACGGAACCGCCCGCATCCGCCACCCCACACCGCGACACGGGCAACCGGCCCCTCAGCCGCCCCCGCCACCTGGACCATCGGGGTGCGGGCAGACCGATCCACCGCATTCGCCCATACCGATGGTCCCGTGCCCTGCGCCGGTCTGGCGGATTCACCTGGACCAGTTGCGCCGCATCCGTATGGCCTGGACCAGTTGCGCCGCATCCTCCTGCCGCCATACCAAAGGGGCGGTAATGGTTATCGTCCCTTTGCCCGCCACCCCAAACAGCCAGACCGCCCCCACGCCACCGGCCAGCATCGCCGCCAGGGTCCATGCCCATTCGATATACGGAACAGCCAGGGTCCGTTCTGCCGCGTACTGCGCGTCGGCCTGGGGGATGTGGTCAGAACGGATCTGACCATACCAGCATGGTAACGGGGGGCCTGATCCGTTCTGACCCCTCCGCCCGCATCCGTATGGGCCTGGGCCTGCTCCGCCGCATGGCCTGGGCCTGCTCCGCCGCATGGCCATAGGCTACTCCGCCCGCGTCTCCTGGGCTGGTCACAGCCGATGTGACCAACCCGCCCGGATCGGCCAGGGTGCCGAAAAGCCATTCAGCCCCAAAGTTACAGGCTGACACACATATATCAAGACCTGGTGGCGCGATTCTTAAAAGCCATATCACCATTGACAACATGATTCACCGATCTTGTGCGGTGTTGCGGTGGGCTGTATGACCGATGGTTGTTGCTGTGTGGCCCGCCCATTCCTCCCTTTCTTGCCTATCCGGTTGCTTGCCAATTATCCGGATGGGTGAACCCACTCACCGCTGTAGAGCATGTCATAAGTGGGTGACGATGCATGCACCGCAAGTCCCAGGGCTGAATTGAATGCCGTCATC
>JADFYM010000282.1 GCA_015233035.1 Magnetococcales bacterium | reverse complement strand
ATGGTATGCCTCACGGGGCTTCGCCCCGGACCCCACCAGGGGCTTCGCCCCTGGACCCCACCAGGGGGATAATCCCCCTGGACCCCTATAACTGCACAATGTGATTCGGATTTATTATCAGCATAAAGATGTGTGCATAGGGTAGGGACCCCACCGGGGGGGATAATCCCCCCCGGACCCCCTTGACCGCCCCACTATCCCACACCGGGCACACAGACCGCCCGTCCAGCAATCTGCTGGAGAACACCATGCAACTCTCGCTTGCTGATCGGTTTGGGGAGATACAGCGAGCAACCGGCCTCCCGACTGCGTTCCATCTCGCCCTCCATGGCATGGGCTGACAGCGCGATAATCGGCACGGGCGAACGCGATTTTTCCCGCTCCCACTGACGGATCAGACGGGTGGCGGTGTAACCGTCCATTCTCGGCATTTGTATATCCATGATGACAACGTCAAACGGCTCCTCCTGCACCCGATCCACCGCCTCCATGCCATCATTCACCATGACCAATTGGTGCGGGGTCTGCATACAATAGGCATCGAACAATATCTGGCTCTCCTTGGCATCCTCCGCCAGCAGGATGCGCAGACCTTTCCAATCTGCGGTTTCTGGAACCGCTTCTTGTCCCACAGAGGGAGACCGGACCACAGACGCTGTCACCGTCCGCATGGGCAACGTAAAGGAAAAGGTGCTCCCGACATTCAACCGGCTCTCCACCCCAATGCGTCCCCCCATCAACTCCACCAGACGTCGGGAGATGGCCAACCCCAAACCACTGCCGCCATAGTTGCGGGTGCCACCTGGACCGGCCTGGGTGAAATGCTCGAAAATGTTGCCAGCCTGTTCCGAGGCGATGCCGATCCCGGTATCGGTGACCTGAAACAGTAACGTCTCCGGTTCCGCAGGATGCCGGGTCAGGCGCAAACCCAACTGTCCGTGGTGGGTAAATTTGATCGCATTGCTCAGCAGGTTGATGAGCACTTGACGCACCCGCCCCTCATCGCCCAGGACCGCCTCCGGTATTTCGGGGGCGATCTCCTCCCGCAGAGTCAAACCCTTCTCCTCCGCCGCCAGGCGCAGCAGATGGGCGGTTTCCTCCACCACCTGGCGCGGCGAAAACGGACTCTCTGTCAGATGGATGCGCCCGGCATCCATGCGCGAAAAATCCAGGACATCGTTGATCACGGCCATCAACGCCCGGCCCGATTGGTGCATGGTCTGCGCAAAACGGCGTTGCATGGGATCAAGATCGGTCTCCAGCAACATTTCCGACATGCCCAGCACCACGTTCATCGGGGTGCGGATCTCATGGCTGATGGTCGCCAACAGCTCTTCCTTGGCTTTGGCAACCGCTGCCGTTTGCTCCCTGGACTGAAACAGAGCCGGTTCGGCCATCTTGCCCCCCGTGACCTCTGCCACATGACCCGTTCTCGTTTTGGCCATCATGCCCTTCTGCTCCAGCAGAACCAGGCATGTTTGCAGCATCTCTTCCGGTATGGTGCTTTCCGCATCCAAAACCAGGTCATAGTCGCCGGATTCCATGGAATCATCTTCGGACAAGGCGCGCAAAAACTGGCGGTGCCTCTCCTCCAGATAGACCAGGACGAGGGAAGAGTCTGCCGCACCCACATCAATACCGCGCGTCAAGGACAAACGACGCGCACAAAATTTCGCCCCCGCCTTCACCTGAATACGCAGCAGATTGTTCCCTGGCAATACCATGCGGGGACAGATGCCGGCAATGACGCCGCCGTGCGTTGCGATCCACTGAATCGTGGAAGTAAAATCCGGCAACCGTGCCTTCTGGACCACGTCGACCTTGTCCAGCAGATGGCTTTGTTTCTGATTGAGAAAGCCGCCCACCGACCCGTTGGCATGCCGTCGGGCACTCTCGTGCTTCTCCCGGTCGCTGGCCAAGGATTTCAATTTATCGGAATCATAATGGGGAACGCCCATGCGATGGGCCAACTTGACCGCCAACTCCTCCATGCCGGAGCCGAAAGGCCCCGCGATCATCACGAGCGGTGCCATGGCAACGATACCACCTGCCTGAAGTTCTGGTTCGGATTTCCACATCTCTTGCGCAACCATGGCTCATCTCCTTGTCGAATAAGTTCCAGCAGCAACCCATTGTGCCTTTCCAGGCCAAGCATCTCGTCTATTATTTCAAAAATTTCATATCATGCAAGATATTTTTTGCAAAATTTACTAAAGATGCCGTTTTTCCTGTTCGCACCGCTGGCCATTTCAGTGGCTCGCCACATCGTGATTGATTCCAGCGGACGCAAGGTGTACGGTAGGGGGAAATGGCCGGTACGGTCACCGGGCAATGCCGCCCCTGTGGCCATCCATTTTATAGACGCACCATACCCACAGGAATTTTGAACCATGTCTGGCATCCCGCCCCACAAGATCGTCAACGTCACCATCGGACCAGAAATAGCACGCTATGGATTTTTGGACGGCCACCCTTTTGGGCCATATCGCATGCAGGCCTTCTGGGATGAGGCCATGCGTCAGGGCCTGGATCACCAGGTCCGGGTCGTGCAACCGGTCCTTGCCACGGAGCAGGAGTTGCTCCGTTTTCACACTCTGGAATATGTGCGTCAGGTGCAAGAGCAATCCGTGACCGGTGCGGGATGTCTCGATCATGGCGACACCCCTGCCTATCCTGGCGTCTATGAGGCGGCCGCCCATGTGGTCGGTTCGGCCCTGGATGCCATGCGCCAGATCATGGCGGGCACCTGCGCCCATGCCTTTGTGCCCATTGCCGGACTCCATCATGCCCGCCCTGACACAGCCAGGGGATTTTGTGTTTTCAACGATATCGGTGTGCTCATTCATTCCCTGCGCCAGGAATATGGCATCCAGCGCATTGCCTATGTGGATATTGATGCCCACCACGGCGACGGTGTGTTTTATGCGTTTGAATCCGATCCGCAGGTACGGATTCTTGATTTTCATCAGGAATACATCTACCCCGGCACGGGTGATGCGTCAGAACATGGCAAACACAAAGCCAAAAACACCAAGCTGAACATCCCTTTGCCCTTCCGGGCCGGAGATGCCTATTTCATGCAGCATTGGTTGCAAGGCAGCCGTTTTCTGGAGAAAGGAGAACCGGAATTTATCATTCTCCAGTGTGGGGCGGACTCCATCGCCGGGGATCCGCTTGCTCAACTGCATCTTTCGTCGGCCATACATGGGCAGGTGGCCGCGCATTTGGTCCACCTGGCCGAACGGTTGGGCCATGGCCGTCTCCTCGCTCTGGGCGGCGGTGGGTACAACAGTATCAATATCGGTCAAGGGTGGTGCGCTGTGGTCCAGGCCTTGGTGCATGGTCCAGGATAACCGTCCTATGCCAGACCAGGAACTGGCCGATTGCGGGCCGATCGACGACACCCATCTGGCCAGCATTTTGCGTCTGACCCGGAGCACCCCACATCTTGCCATCCGGCGCACCCTGGGTGTTGACGCTGTTGGCACAGCACACTATAATGTGCCGCCGTGGGTGCCGGTTAGTAAGCAGGATTCAACAAGGCTGATTTAACGGGTGACGGTATCCTCGTTAAGCCAAACAGTCAGAGAGCCACGTTTAACCAGAGTTGCGCAAATGTCTATCAAATCCTTCATTTTTCTGTTGACTTGCCTGCTTGTCATGCAGACAACGCCTGTTTTCTCTGACACAGAAAACAAAGGTTCGGAAGTTGCCGCCACACACGCCAACCTCGCAGGCCTATGGACTGGCAGATGGACGGGTTCTGTTTTCGGCGGGGATGTATCTCTTTCCATCAACCAATCCAGCAGTCATGTTTCAGGAACCCTGACGCTTGGCCTGGCTTGCTTTCCGAGCGGATCCGTATCTGGAACAATCAAAGGAAATTCATTTCAGATGACGGTGGTCAGTGCGGATGACAGTGTGTTGATTTATTCCGGTTCCTTGTCCAGTGAAAACGTCGCTTCTGGTTCGTGGACCCAACAATCCGGCACCTGTCCTCTCCCGAATGGCCAATGGGCATTGAGCAGAAATCTTTAGTGAGAAAATTCAAGGATGCGTACCATGAGAACGAACCTGCTGCTCCGAGGCATGATCTCTCTGTTCATTCTTATGGTTCCTGAACTCGTCCTGTCTGACCCGGCAAAGACCTACACCAACAGCATTGCCATGGAGTTTGTGTTGATCCCGTCTGGCTCGTTCATGATGGGAGCGGATATCGCTGCACGAGATGTTTCCAACGATGAAACCCCACAACACCCGGTTGCCATCAGCCAACCGTTTTATCTGGGCAAATATGAAGTCACCCAGGCCCAGTGGATGGCTGTGATGGAGAAAAACCCCAGCACATCCCAGGGCGCGACGTTGCCGGTGGAAAACGTAAGCTGGCTTGATGTTCAGACATTTATTCAACGTTTGAATGCGCGGGAAGGGAGCGAGGTTTACCGCTTACCGACCGAGGCCGAGTGGGAATATGCTGCCCGTGCCGGGACGAACACAACCTGGTATTGGGGAAACAGTGCGGAGGGGGTGGAACAATACGCATGGTACAAAGGCAATTCAAACAGGCAGACACATCCTGTTGGGCAGTTGGAACCGAACGCCTGGGGTTTGTACGACATGCTGGGCAATGTGTGGGAGTGGGTCATGGACCGGCATGACAGCAAATATTACGCCAAGTCGCCGCGCACCGATCCGACGGGCCCCAGTACTGGCCCTTACATGGTGTACCGGGGCGGCAGTTGTTCCTACGGTCCACGCGCCCTCCGTTCTGCCAACCGCATCGGCCAGGCACCCGATTTCCGGGATGCCGACGTGGGCTTCCGTCTCGCGCGGACGATCCCTGCGCAGCAAAACACCACAGAGTGAGGGCATACGGGGGGGGTCAGCGTGATGGTCCCGCAGGGGGGAAACCGGAAGCGTGCGCAATTCCGCTTTCGCCAGCTCAATATCTCCCTTTGTAGCAAGTTGGCTGTCTAAAATCGCTCAGAACAAATGCACTTGGCTTTCTGCCTGCTCCTCCGTAAACCCCGTGGCCATCATCCTCTTGATGAATTTGTGCGTCCCACTCTCCGGCAATGGAGATATTTTTTCGCCGTACCATCAACCGTCGCTCCTCAAAAGGGCGGCGGTTGCCATGACCATCGGGTTCCAACTGGCAGCCCCCAGTTCCCGGTTCATCTTATAAGAAACCGTACTGGCTGTTTTGTCCTGTTCCCACTTGATTTATCCAAAGTCAACCAGAAAAACATATTCTGATGGAAACATGGGGGACACCAATGTTTTGGCATTGATCATCGTTTCGGCCATTCCAGTCAGAACCCTGGATTCCCGCCTTCGCGGGAATGACGAGCGAATTTCGTGTCATACCCATTCCCGTCATGCCCGCGAAGGCGGGCATCCAGGAGAGTTC
>JADFYM010000281.1 GCA_015233035.1 Magnetococcales bacterium | reverse complement strand
TGGAAGTCGATATCCTCGAAAGTGGCCGATTGGCGGAGGTTGGCCTTTTTCAGTCGAGTGTGCATTCTACGGTTCTCCCGATCAGTCAATTCCCGGTCTACCAGGAGGCCGAGTCGTTCCTCGAACCCCAATTCGGCGATCTCCGGCATTTGGGCCTGTTGCTGGAAGGCTGCGATCATACCTGTCAGCCTGAGGGCCTGTAGTTTGTTCAGGGTTGGATGAGTCAACATATTGATTTTTACCTCTCTTTTTTAATGGAAATAGAATGGGCCACGGATATTGTCATGCTGGATGTTTGGGGTGCCCGTTTCTTCCTGGCAAGACAATGGGAGCTTTTCCAAACCATGCCGCAGGATGGATTGGACGCTTCTGAAGCTCGTGGCACCAATCGCCAAGGCCCTGGTACAGGCGGCCTCCAACCGATCTTTTCCCAACTGGTCACCAAGGCGAAGAATCCCCAAGCAGGCTCGCACTCCTTGTTGTGGGTGGCGTTGCTTCCCCAGGATCACCTCGGCCATTTGTCTGGTGCTGATACCAATCAGGTTTGCCAATTCAAGCACATAGTCTGGCGATTGTGATTCGAGGTAAAAACGGTGAGCGTCGGGCATGTGTCCCGCAACGGTGGTTTTTCTGCCCTTCACGTGGCTCCGACAATGACTGGCCACGCGGTGTCCTTTATGGAAGCACTCCACGGTACGTTCGGCCAGTCGAACATCCAGTTCGAACCCGACAAGTGAATGCGGAACGCTGTAATAATGGTCATCCAGATCAATGTGGTAGTCCATGCCAACCCTGACCTTTTTCCACTGCCCGACTGGGAAAGGTTGATCTGGCAGTGGTCTGAGAGCGGGTTGGTCCAGAGTTTCGAACAGTGAACGGCGTGAACGGGTGATTTCTCCGCACTCCAGGCGCAGAGAGAAAGGGTTGGCTTTCCTCTTGCGCTCGTCCAACCAGGTTGGTCGGCCTACCAGGCCGGTGCGGATTACGGACACGTTCTCACAAGACGGAAACCCAAATAATAATTCTGGTAGTCTGGGACATAGCTGTCACGCAGAGCGGAGCGCACGCCAGCCAGGTTGTTACTCCAACTGCCACCCCGATCAACCCGGACAGAACCTCTGGCAGGGCCTTGCGGATTTTCTCGGGATGCATTGGCATAATACCGGTCCCCATACCAATCCAACACCCACTCCCACACATTCCCGCTCATGTCATAAATCCCCAGTTTGTTGGGGGCTTTTCTGCCAACCGGGTGCGTTTTGCCTTCACTGTTGTTGCCATACCACGCCACTGAATCAGCATGATTGCCCCCGCAGTATTGTTCATCTTGAGCACCAGCATGACAGGCATATTCCCACTCCGCCTCTGTCGGCAGCCGATATCGACACTGCCCGCCGTTTAAGTGTTTGATAAACCTTTGCGTATCCGCCCATGAAACATTTTCAACAGGACAATCATTCCCACATGCTGTAAATTCGGACGGATTCGACCCTGTCACTGCTTTCCACTGCCCCTGCGTTACTTCATATTTCCCTATCTCGAAAGCATCAAGGCACACCTCATGCACAGGTCTTGTATCTTCATATTCATTGCTGCCCATCTGGAAACAACCAGCAGGCACAGGAACAAAGAAGATACCGGTTTTCGGTTCTGTGTTTGGACTGGTTGATTTGGCCATGGGTTGCGCATCAGGATGGACAGGCGGTACCTGTCCGCTTTCTTGCCACTCTTTTTGTTCATCTGTGTGTTTGTGTTTTCCGTCTTCCCTCGCACTCATCTCTGCCAACGCTTCGGCAAGCACAAAGCCGTCCATCATCTTTCTTCCGGATTTGACGGTCATCCGGTACCATTTTTCATCCGGGGTGCGGCCAAGAACATGTACTTTTTCGCCTGTCTTTAATTCGAGCACCAGCCTGCCCTGGGCATCGGCAGTTTCTCGCAACGGCGTCGCTTCCCTGGTCACCATCTCGCGATCAATCGGTTCCGGCTTGCCATCTGGCACAGCGGGGGTAGAAAGTGGCAGTGGAGCAACAGGGGATGTCTGAGCAATGGTCTTGCTTTTATCTGTACAACGTCTGGCCAAAGCCGCATAAACCCCTTGAGGCCACTGGCGCAGATATTCCTGGCATAGTTCCGGGTCATCCTTTGCCGATTGCCAGAAAATACTCTCCCGGTCCACGTGCTCACCATTGGGAACCAATCCCTCCGGCCCGGATGGATCCACCGGCGTGAGTTCCACCGTGCCTTCGATCCGAAACTTGAACTGCTTCATGACCGTTTGCGGACCATTTACATAAGGTGTTTGTTTTTGCGAGCTTTTCTCTTCGACATAGGCACTGGCGATAGTCAACACGCTATCCAGACTCACGTCCTTGGCTCGGAAACCGGTCAACAGTCCAGCGGTGAACAGCCCGTTTCGCTCGTCTCCATCCATCGCCACATTGCCGGGATCGGTGGCATACACAATCACCGTACCTTTTGGCAGGCTCGTGGGAGGTGCCAAGCCGCGCAACTTGCCACCTCGAAACATGCCAGAGAATTTGTTGTCCCGGCAAGCATCCAACATCACTATGTTGATGCTGCTGTGAGCATTATCCATCTCCTCCAGGATGGTGTTGACATTGATGCCATTACTGGTAGCCAATGCCTCGCTCTTGGCTGTGGCATCAATTGGCATGAGATAATTCTGGCTTTTGATCTGTAATCCGTGGCCAGCAAAGTAAAACAGGGCGGCATCCGCATTGCCAGCTCGCCTGCCAAACTCGGCAATGGCCTCTTCCATTGCCAGCTTGTTGAGATTTTTCTGGACTTGTACATCAAATCCAAACCCCTTCAATGTCTTGGCAATATCCTCGGCGTCATGGGTCGGATTGTCGAGCGGTCCCAAATTTACGTCGACATAGGCAGCGTTGCCAATGACCAGGGCCACCCGCTTTTCCCCGGCAGCACGCCCAGTGCCACGATCTCCTGCCGTTGTCGTCAGCCACGGGATTAGCAGTAACAACAATGCCCATCCCAGTGTTGCTTTGAATCTCATCGCCTTCTCCGTATAGTCTTTCATGTAACGTCTATCGCCATCACAGATAATAATTTTTATTGCGGCTGTGGCTTGCGGTTTGTCTTATACAAGACATCGGCATGGAGGTAATAGAAATGTTTGGCGGCCCTGCTGCCAGCATCGATCGCCTTCTTTTTAATGATATTATTTATATAAAATATGCGCCGAATGACACGGAAGCCGACCAGGCCTGTCTGTTGGACAGAGCAAAAGCAGGACAGGCGGCCAAATGACGATTATAAATATTATTTAACGTTTGTCTCGAGGCATCGTTGTTACACGCCGCATGAATATCTGGTGGCGTTTTGCCACACCCCGGCGCAGCAGATGAAATGCTGGATAACGGCAGGCTGGACACCCATGCAGAAGGCATTGAGGGATCCCCCATCACCTGGGGGATCCCAGTGACGACTCATTCCTGTGACACCGCCACTTCCGTGACATCGCACTCCCACAAACCATGCTTGGTGCAGTAGGAAAGGGCGGTGAGCCGCATTCTGCTGCCGCTGGGAACCACGTTAAAGGTGACTTCCGCTTGAGCTTTTTTGCCAGTACCGCCCATGGTGCCGGACAGAAATCCGGCCTCGGCCAGCAGTGTGGGGCCATCATAAAGCTGGATTGATTTGATGTAGTGATCCGCATCGTCGGGGTGACTGTACTCCTTACCCATGCGCACGGTAACCGGGAATTTTTCCCCAGCTTTGGCTTGGGGCGCACACTCAATGAAGGGCGAGTGCCGGTCGATGTAGTCCTTCCGGGTTTCTTTGTCAACGCTGGAGATGTCGACGTAACGGTTGATGGTGGGCATTGTTTCCTCCTGTTGCTCAAATGTGTCGTCATAAAAAAAAGCTGGCCAACCAGGAGCAAGAGGGGAAGGGCTCCTGATAGGCCCGACTGGGAGATACTGGCCCGAGGGTCCAATTCTCCTTTCCATCACGTGATGAGTTTATAGTCTTACTTTCTCATCAAACACGCTTACGCTCTTTTCGAGAAATGCCTGAAGATCCTTTTGGCACTGCTCGAGCACTTTCATGGCACGCATGGTACTGGACTTTAATTCATCTGCCACTTCGGCGGCTGTCTTGGTTTGAACGGCCCAGAGTTCTGTCGGCGTCTTGGTGGCCGCCAGTTCTTTGAGTCGGCGCATTCCAACCGCGTTGAATTCTTCAATGGCATCCAACTGCTGTTTGGCCAATGCCCGCAACGCAGTATTGCTTATGTTTTGCAGTTCGGCAATAGATTCAATCATTATCCGGGCTGTTTCGGCCATTTTTCCAGTGAGTTCTGCGGTGTTCATGTTTTGTATCCTTGCATTGACGTGGATTTGTTGTGCAACATTCGAGACTCGCCGGATGTGCTGAAACACCGAAAGAATTATGTGACTCATTTCCGCACTGCGGACTGTCGACGGGAAACTGCGGCCATGATACCTCAATCAACCCCCACCCGCAAACCCAAAATGCCCCCGTTGGCACACCCGTTCCGAAGGAAACACATGAGCGGATGATAGCCGCCAATTGGGGCAAAATCAACTTCCCAGTGGGGTGGCCTTGCCGCTGACATGTAAAAAATTTACGATAATTACAAATTTTGCTTGATTTTTACGGAAAAAAAATGTCCACTCCCGTGGTGCGCCGGGCTCAAATTCGATACGACCACGGAATCTGGTCGTGTGCTGGTGGGTGGTAGATGGGGTTGCCAGACTGGGCATCCCGCCTGTTCGCCACTGGTCCGGTTCAAGGAAGGCAGATGGGGATGCCAACCGCAAGGGTGGTGTATAAATTAATTTTTACACCCCACGCTATAGCGTAAAAAAAAATTTCACCAGATGTGTTCCTCCTGGGATACGCTGCCAAGCTCCGTTCATGTTTTTATATATTATTGAGTCTGTTATGATGCCTTCTTGCTGTCGCGGCACCAACTTTTCAGGCTGGCCCATGGATTGCTTTGGAGCGTCTGGTTGGGTGTCAGCGCGCTGTGAGTCGTCAGGACATCAGCGGATTGCAGCGTGACAAGGTTGGCATAGAATCTACCTGTGTGTTGGTGTTTTATCCTGCGCAGATTGGTGTCGTTTGACACCAACACATGCAAAGTTTGCACTTACTGCATTCCCGTACACATTCTGACAGGGGATAAATCATAGGTGTTGCAATCGATTTCCTGAATCCGAGGTCCGGTGTAACATGGGGTGTCCAAATCGGGCCTTGGCTGTTGACCGGTTTTTGGATAGGATCCCCTGGAACCGTCGTTCGCGTGTTTACGCTGCGGCATCTTCAGGGTAGTATGGCCGCTTTTGGTGCTCTATTTGAGGCCCAGGGTCTTTTTTGTAAATTATTGATGCGTCTGATATTTTTTGAACAT
>JADFYM010000280.1 GCA_015233035.1 Magnetococcales bacterium | reverse complement strand
GTCGCAATGAAGATGATCCCCGCCATGGCCAGTGCCATCGATGTTTGGCCGGTGGACCGTTTGATCCCGTATGCCGCCAATGCCCGCACCCACTCCGACGCCCAAGTTGCCAAGGTGGCGGCGTCGATCAAGGAGTTTGGCTTTACCAGCCCCATCCTGGTGGATGGCAAAGACGGCATCATCGCCGGACACTGTCGGTTGATGGCGGCCCGCAAATTGGGGCTGGAACAGGTGCCGGTCATCATTCTTGACCACCTGAGCGATGCGCAACGGCGGGCCTATATTCTGGCCGACAACAAGCTGGCCCTGGAGGCTGGCTGGGACAACGATATCCTGGCCGCCGAACTGGATCGCCTACGGGAGGATGGTTTCGGTCTGGATGTCATCGGGTTTTCCGACGAGGAGTTGGGCGGCCTCTTGGACGGGATGGAAGAACAGGATGAGGGAGGTGGCGACAGTGGCGAGGAGAAAATTCCCCCACCGCCCGCCAACCCGGTCACCCGGCCGGGTGATCTCTGGGTATTGGGCGAGCATCGCCTTCTGTGTGGTAGCAGTACCGTGGCGGACGACGTCATCCGACTGATGAATGGTGAGCGAGCCATCCTCTTTGCGACTGACCCGCCTTATTTGGTGGACTACACGGGTGGCAATCATCCGCCCTCCAAGGTCAACCCGACCACCGGCAAGAGACGTGGCGGCGGCAAGGATTGGACCGACACCTACGGCAAAACCTGGGACGACGCAGACCAGGGGCCGGAGCTTTACCAGGGGTACATGCGGCAGGCCATTGACCATGCCATCAATGACCATGCTGCCTGGTATTGCTGGCATGCGTCGAAACGGCAGGCCATGGTGGAGGCGGTCTGGGAAGAGATGGGTGCCTTCGTTCATCAGACCATCATCTGGAACAAAAACACCTCCATCCTCTCCCGGACCCACTACCTCTGGAAGCACGAGCCCTGCTTTTTTGGCTGGATGCGTGGCAACCGTCCGCCGAGGTTGGAGGGTTCGGACAATTGCACGACTGTTTGGGACTTGAAATCTCTGGCCGGTGACGAACGCCCGGAGCATCCGACGCCCAAGCCGCTGGAGTGCTTCGGTATTCCCATGCGCCAGCATGTGGAAAAGGGTGGGCTGTGCTATGAGCCGTTCTCTGGTTCCGGGTCGCAGATCATGGCCGGGGAGGCCAACCACCGCCGAGTGTTTGCCATGGAGATCAGCCCGATTTATGTGGATGTGGCGGTGCAACGGTTCATCCAGGCCACCGGGAAGATCGTCTTTTTGGAAGGGTCCGGCGGCAAAACGTTTGCGGACGTGGCCGCCGACCGAGGGATTTCCCTCGGAACGGCGTAACCTGAACCGCCAAAGACAGTATCAGTGGATGCCAACGGCCTGTTTGTATACGTCCAGCATGGTCTCATGCTCTTCATTTTCGTTTGGATCCATTTTCCGTAATTTGAGCAGTTCGCGCATGATGGTGACATCAAAACCATTGCCCTTGGCTTCGCTGAACACTTCCTTGATGGCATCCATAATGTCGGCTTTCTCCCCTTCCAACCGCTCAATGCGCTCCAGATATTGGACGAGGATAACGCCGGAAATACCTTGGACGTCCTGGGGTTGGGGTGTTGTTGCGGTCTGCTGCATGGCGGATTTTCTCCTATCAATTGCTGTTTGGGAAAACGTCAAAGCATTGGCTTGTTGGCCAATGATCGCTCGTTTGCAGCAATTGATGTGCCGTTTCCAGATTGAGAAGACGTTTGCGGACGTGGCCGCCGAGCGGGGCATTGCGCTGGACTCCTCCGAGGCTTCCTGAAAGGGCGTTATTTCCGCACCTGTTTCGAGAACCCGTCGGTCAGGAACCCGCAGCGATCGCAGGAGTGCAGGAGGCGACCCTGTTCATCGCGGCCATCATGGATGAACTCACCCTCCATGCCAGAGCCATCACACCCCTGTGGGCCAAAAAAGTGGTCGCCCAGGGGGCGCACCAGTCGCCCTCTGGGGTCTGTGTAATGCTTGGTTTGGTTCACTTCATTATCCATCGCCTGTGCTCCTGTGTTTTGCTGTGGCCGCTGGGTTTTCGTTCCCGGCGGTGTGGAAGTATGCCATCACACCCCGTCGAAAAACACATTCTCGTTGCCATTGACGAAGCGGTGAATGGCGGTTTTGAGTCGGGCGCGGGCAATACGGTGGACCATTTTGGTTTCCTTCGCATGCTTCCGGTGGCTGTCGCGTGTCGGGTTGATGTGGGGATCAACCGGGAACTTGTCATGGCCAGGGCAGCATCCGAAGTCTTTTCGCTTGATTCCGTAGGGTCTCATTGTTTTTGCTCCTGCTTGGTTGTTCACGATGTCTACATAAAGCCATATATTCCAACCGGTTATCAATTACAATACTGCGACCTGATGTGTTTTTTGTGGCCGCCGGGTTTTCTTTGCCGGCGGCCTGTTGGTTCTCAATCTTCTATCCGATAGGTGCTTTTCTCGCCAGCAGCATGCGGCATGCGCACCACGTTCAGGCCCAACTTTTTCTTGAGTGCTCCAGCCATCGCACCCCGAACGGTGTTCGAATTCCAGCCCGTCAGCTCCGAGATCTGCTCGATGGTGGCCCCCTCCGACCGCCGCAGCATGTCGATCACCTGGGCTTGCTTGCTGTTCTCCCGGGTGCGGCGGGGGGTGTCGGTCGGCTTCGATTGGCGTGGTGCCGGGTTTTTCTTTTTGGCATCCGAATGGCCCATCATGGCGCAATGCTTTTCGGCATCCACATGGCCCAGCGTGTATGCCTCTTCAAGCATGCTCCTGACCCAGGGCCAGTTGTTGGCGGTGCGGAATTCCTCCGGCGTATGCTTCCTGGCAATCTGGAGATACTTCTCGTCTGCCTCCAGGAGCATGTTGATGGTTTCGGTATCTGCCAAGGCCTGTTCTGCGGCATTGACGTCCTCTTCGAAGTCGCCCCCGGTGTCTTCCAGGTCTGCATGGCCCTCGTCGGCGATGGCTTGAACCAAGTCTGCGGGGTCCGTCGGGCAGAAGATGGAACAAGGCGGTTCGTCGTAATCGTCTGGCCCATCTGGCTCTTCGCTGGCTGCGTTCATCTCCTCGTGATAGGCCTTGTCCTCTTCGGGCATGTTGGCATCCCAGGCGGCGGCACCTTCGTCGGTGCTCAGGTCCAGGGGGCCGGTGGAGGTTGCGGGGGCATCTGCCTCAACCGTCTGCTCCGGGGTTGTGGTGGTTTCGTCGATCTGCTCCGCATCAGTCTGGTTCGGGTTGATCTCGCTGCGCCCGAGCGCGGTGATGAAACCATCGTCATCGATCAGGCCATTGTTTTTCATGGCCTTGATCACCTTCTTGGCAGCACCGCCTTTGATGTGATCCGGCAAGGGGTGGATGGAACCGTCTGCGCGACTGGCGGCGGTTTCCAGGATGGTTTGTTGTGCGGGTGTCAGGTTGGTCATGTGCGTTGCTCCTGTTTGGGTTGTTTACAGTGGCTACATGAAGCCATTATCCCCGCAGGTTATCAAGCGCAACTTTATGGTTTTGAATGATTTTTTTATGATATTGACTGGCTCGGACGGTGTGCGCGGGGCTACTCCGGCAACCTGGGCAGGTTTCTCAATGTGGCAACGTAGCGTGCTCGATCAAAGGGTTCCTTGTGTTTGAGGATCATGAAAGTTTCAGCCGACAGTGCCGCACCAATAAGTCGCCGCGTTTCCTGGTCGTTGTAACCCTGGGCAAACAGCCGGTCATAAGTTTCCTTGACCTCTGGCAGATCAGGTCCGTGCAACTGGCTATCCACGGCTTTCATGATTGCCTGGTTTGCCTGTTTGTTCAGCGCATTTCTCATTGTTTGTATTTGCCTTTTTGCATTGATTGGGCGTTCAGTGCGAGTTCCTGGAGGAAACCTGTGCATCGGCGGCGGGGAGGATGCCACCCCGACCAAGCGGGTGTCAATGCTTTGCTGCGCGTTCGTGGCGGTACGGTTCAGCAACACGATGTTTTTTGATGTTCTTGACTGCGGGATGAAAAGGAAAAAATCCAATGGGAACACACCTTCTGATGCCGTCCTACGCGGAGTCCTTTTACCAGGGATTGAAGCCGGATCCATTGCTGACAGTCTCCGCCTGGGCAGACCAATACCGGATGCTTTCCTCGGTGGCCTCCGGCGAACCCGGCCTGTGGCGCACCAGTCGGACCCCATATCTCCAGGAGATCATGGACTGCCTGTCGCCGTCGTCGCCGGTGGAGCGGGTGGTGTTCATGAAGGGGGCTCAACTCGGAGGAACTGAAGCTGGCCTCTGCTGGTTGGGCTATGTCATCCATCAGGCTCCCGGCCCCATGCTGCTGGTTCAGCCCACGGTGGAGACCGCCAAACGCCACTCCAAACAACGGATCGACCCGCTGATTGAGGTCAGCAACGTGTTGAAGGATCTGGTGAAGGATCCCAGATCCCGTGATTCCGGTAACACGATTCTGGGCAAGGAATTTCCCGGTGGCGTTTTGATTTTGACCGGGGCCAACTCGGCGGTGGGCCTGCGCTCCATGCCCGTCCGCTACCTGTTCATGGACGAAATCGACGGCTATCCCGGTGATGCCGATGGCGAGGGGGATCCAATTGCGCTGGCCATCCAGCGCACGGTCACCTTTGCCAACCGCAAGATCCTGATGGTGTCGACCCCCACTATCAAAGGATTCAGCCGGATTGAGGCGGCCTACCAGGAGAGCGACCGGCGACGGTATTGGGTGCCGTGCCCGACGTGCCAGGCATTGCAAGTATTGGAATGGAAACAGGTGCGGTGGCTCGAGGAAGATCGGGAAAAGGCCTTTTACGAGTGCGTCCACTGCCTGGCCGCCATTCAGGATCATCAGAAGGGGTGGATGCTGGAGCGCGGTCAATGGATTGCGGAAAACCCTGGCGGCAGCCGGGTGGCGGGCTTCCACCTGTCCAGTCTCTATTCCCCGCATGGTTGGACCTCCTGGGGTGACATCGCCGTGGAGCATGGTCAGGTGTACCGCGACCCGCCCCGCTTGAAGGTCTGGGTCAACACCAAACTGGGCGAAACCTGGGAAGAGAGTGCCGAGCAGTTGGATGGCGAGGGGTTGATGGTGCGGCGGGAGGCGTTTGGCCTGCTGTTGCCGCCCGGCATTGTCATCCTCACCGCTGGTGTCGATGTCCAGGATGATCGCCTGGAAGTGGAGGTCGTCGGCTGGGGCCGGGATGAGGAGTCCTGGTCCGTCGGTTATTGGGTGTTGTACGGCGACCCTTCCGGTCCGGCGGTCTGGCAGGATCTGGAAAATCTGCAACTACTCCATAATAGCAGGTAATCGAACCGCCATCATGCTACACACGCCGCATTGCGAATGACATCTGGCAAAAACGGGATCCGGTTCAAATTCCCGATTCTGTCCTTCAGAAACTCCCAGAA
>JADFYM010000027.1 GCA_015233035.1 Magnetococcales bacterium | reverse complement strand
GGGAAAAAATCACGTCGTTCATCGCGTATTTTAACAAGGCGATGTCGAAACCGTTCCGTTGGACCTACCAGGGCAAACCCCTTGCGGTCTGAAGGAGGGTTCCGAATTTCCGCTGTGCACCACTACCTCCATGCCCAACTCGAGACCGCCACAACGCTTGGGTTGGCTGATATCGGTATGCCCATCAGCTCTGATGCCATAGAATCACTGTTCGGACTGACCAAGCAGCACGGCACAGGCGAAATCAAGGACGCCAATCGGATGGCTCTCCGTTTGCCCGCTTTATGCGGCATACCAACCAGAACAGAAGCCCAACAAGTCGTCGAAATGAGCACCGCCCAACAAAACGAGTTCACAGAGAAACTGACATCATTGACAAAACAGAGACGTGATGTCTTCTCGAATCACGAAGGCATTGAAAAACTGGGCCTTAATCACGCCAACAACCATATTGAGCTCATTCCGGGAGCCAAAAACCGGTCAAATGTTCAAAAAATATCAGACGCATCAATAATTTACAAAAAAGACCCTGGGCCTCAAATAGAGCACCAAAAGCGGCCATACTACCCTGAAGATGCCGCAGCGTAAACACGCGAACGACGGTTCCAGGGAATCCTATCCAAAAACCGGTCAACAGCCAAGGCCCGATTTGGACACCCCAGGGTAAGTGTGCCATAAATACATTACGGAAGATGTAATTCTCCCTCTGGTCCCAAAGGAAACATGGGTGCCCAGGTGATTTCCCATGGGTGACCATCTGGGTCAGCGAAATAAGCTGTTCGTCCGCCCCATGCGGTATCAGTGGCGGGTTGCAGGAGGGTGGCCCCATGAGCCAACACGATGGTCGGTTCCTGATCCACTCCCTCACGCAATGCGACATTGATGCCCAGGGTAATTCCGCCCGGCTTCGGGTTGGAATTCCTCATGCCCGCATCCGTCAGCAAGGCATCCATGGGGTACAAGGCAATCGCCATGGAACCGGTCTGGAAGAAACAGACCTGCTCACAACTGGCCGTGGAAGCCTTCCAACCCAGACTTTCATAGAAGGCACGTGCCCTGACGAGATCCCGAACGCCAAGCGTGACAAGGGAGAGACGTTGGTCCATGGTTGCCATTCCTCGAATGGTGAATATCAGCGCAGACACCCGGCAGCGTACTTTATCTCGTTTTCCATGTCCATGTTTGTTTTCCTCTTTTACAGCCGCTGGTGCCATCTGGTAGTCTGTCCTGGTTCTGGTGTCCACGTGTTGGAGGAAGACCTCATGATTATTTTGCGACCCGCCAGGAAACGAGGAGCTGCCAACCACGGCTGGCTCGATACCCGCCACACCTTTTCCTTTGCGCATTATCACGATCCCGCCCATATGGGTTTTCGTAGCCTGAGGGTCATCAATGAGGATATCATTCAGCCTGGAGCCGGCTTCGATACCCATGGACATCAAGACATGGAGGTGATTTCCTATCCCCTCTCTGGAGGATTGGCCCATCGGGACAGCACTGGATCAACATCGGTGATTCGTCCAGGACAGGTACAGTGCATGACCGCCGGGCGAGGCATCCGCCATAGCGAATACAATGCCTCCGACAGCGAGATAGCACATTTTCTGCAAATATGGATACTACCCGACCAGGACGGTCTCGAGCCTGGTTATGAACAAAAAGAGTTTGCCAGAGAATCATGGTCAGGCCGCTTCGGGTTGATTGCTTCTCCGGATGGTGCGGAACAATCCCTGACCATTCACCAGGACGTTCGCCTGCTCGGCTTGCTCCTTGACAAGGATCAGGAGGCCCATTATACGCTGGCTCCTGCTCGCCACGCCTGGGTGCAAATCGCCCGGGGCCAGGTGTCACTCAATGGCCTGGAGTTGAGCGCGGGAGACGGTGTGGCCATCAGCGGGGAACCGGCCGTTTGCTGTGTCGGAAGAGAAAGGGCGGAACTGCTGCTCTTCGATCTGGCGTAGTCCGGCAAATAGACCTGTGCTGGACACCTCAGGGCTGTCTGTTCCCATGAAAACCATCCTGATCACGGGTTGTTCCAGTGGCATTGGCCAATGCGTAGCCCACGGACTCAAAAAACGCGGCTATCGTGTTTTCGCCACTGCCCGCCAACACAAAGATGTTGGCATCCTGCAACAAAATGGTTTTGAGTCATGCCAACTGGATCTGGATGATTCCCTCTCCATTCACCACGCTGTGGATTGGGTATTGGCGCAAACTGGCGGTACCTTGTATGCCTTGTTCAACAACGGAGCCTATGGCCAACCCGGTGCCGTCGAGGACATCTCCCGTGCGGCGTTGCGGGCCCAGTTTGAAACCAACCTGTTTGGCACCCATGAATTGACCTGTCTGCTGCTGCCGGTCATGCGCCGCCAAGGGTATGGGCGCATCATCCAGAACAGTTCGGTATTGGGATTGGTCGCCTTGCCGTACCGAGGAGCCTATGTGGCCAGCAAGTTCGCGCTGGAAGGTCTGACCGACACGCTGCGTTTGGAATGGCGCAACAGCGGGATCCATTTTTCCCTCATTGAGCCCGGCCCCATCCAAACCGCATTCCGCAAGAATGCCACCCAGGCATTCCATCGTTATGTGGAGATCCAAACCAGTGTCCATCAGAAAATCTACCTGGCCATGGAAGAAGCGTTTCGCCAACAGGCACAACAGGGGGGCGCACGCTTTTCCATGCCTCCCGAAGCGGTCCTGGGCAAGGTGATCCACGCCCTGGAAAGCCGCCATCCCAGAGTGCATTATGGCGTCACCCTGCCCACACATCTTTTTTCCGTGCTGCGCCGGATCCTCCCCAGAGGTATCCTGGATATTATCCTGGCGCGTGCATGATCAACCCGTGCAAGGATACTGTTGATGCCACTGTCCCAATGGATTATCCCTGACCGTATCGGAGCCTTGATCATTGGCGATGAAATTCTCCTCGGGAAACGCCAGGATCGTCATTTCAAGCGATTGTTGGAGGAAGTCGTTGCGCGGGGGCTGCGGCTGGTTTGGGTGCGTTATGTGGGTGACGACGGGAACGCTCTCACCGCAGAGTTTACGCAAACCCTGGCAGTGGACCACCCGGTGATGTGCTTCGGCGGTATCGGGGCGACTCCTGATGATCGCACCCGCACGGCTTTGGCGGCGGCGGCCGGCGTTCCCCTGACGCGGCACCCGACAGCGGCGGCGACCATTGAGGACCTGTTTGGCGCAGCCGCCTACCCCATCCGCATCCGCATGGCCGAATTTCCTGTCGGTAGCCGGTGCATTCCCAACCCCATCAACGGCATTGCCGGTTTTTCTTTCCGTAACCACCACTGTCTGCCTGGGTTCCCGGAGATGGCGCACCCCATGCTGAGCAGGGTATTGGATGAATTATACCCAGTCGATCGCCCGGACAAACGTTGGATGGAACGCTCCGTGGTGGTTCGTCATGTCGGTGAGGGGGATCTGACGCCCCTCCTGGAAAAAATGGAGCAAATGCACCCAGAAGTAACGATCTTCAGCCTGCCGAAGCTGGGGCCGGAACGGGAGGTGGAAATAGGCGTGCGCGGTTGCCCGACCGCTATGTTGGCGGCGTTTGCCGAAATGCAGTGTCAGCTCCAGGCACAGGGGATCATTCCCCCGGTCGGCTGAGTGCTTGTGCCGTGTGGGCAAACCTTGCGTCCATTCTGTGGATAGGGCAAGACCACCAGAACAGGCAGGCGGATCCGTTCCGAGGGATTCCTGCCCCCTTTCCAGCAGACGACCTTTCTCGCTGACATGAACTGGCTGCTGCCGTTTCTTTATTCATCCTTTGATATATTTTCTATAATTTTCGATCGACCGATTTCATAAATCCAGAAGGGATTTTCTTTGATGCCCGTCAACCGAACAATGGCATATCTTGAAAAAGATACTCCTGTCCCGCCCTTTGCTTCTGATTGAATCCTGTAGACACCTATATTCGGTTCCATAGTCTGCTCGTCTGACTCTTTCGACAATTCTCGTTCAGCCAATATTTTCTTTAACTCCATTTCACTCAAATCTGATAAAGCCTTTAATACTTGAACGGGTGCCGTTTTTTTATTTGGCTCTGCTTGTTGAGAATAAACAGTAACCGCCAGCTGAATGGCATCATAAATCTCATCAGTCATACCAAGGACAAGCCGCAGTTCTCTCACACTTTCAAAAGGAGCATGTTTTGCTCCATAGGCTAATCCAGCCTCACGATAGCCTGATTTTTCGACATAATTTAATTGATTCAGATCATTCTTGTCCCTCCAGTCTATGATGGCATCAGCCAAAGAGGTATCTATCTGTGCATCGGCATAAAGAGAAGAAAACAATTTTTGCAGCAACTCCTTCGATGCCATATTCAGGTCTATTTTTCCTCCTTCATCCTGAACATTGACCAGGAGATCTCCTTCTTTCATTTTGACTGCATGGAAGATGCCGTTTGGTAACCATCTGTTTTTTGAAGTTGAATCAAGCAAAAAATATATCGCAATTTCAATCCCTCCGTCTGCCATTGCCCTCATCTGAGTGTGTTCAATGGTATTACGGGCCATCTTGATTTCCATTCTGGTGTCTGCAGAAAAAGCCATCATGATCAAGGAAAGAACGACAATTCCCCAAAGAACGACCACCAAAGCAAAACCGTGATTTTTTCGTTGATTTACATGCTTATCAAAAAACATTTTGGCAACCGTTTCTGTTAACCTGCTGATTTTAGAGTAAGCTATCCTCATTTTCCACCCGTAACGGGTTTGGGAAATTCATGTCAGATTTTTCATCAGATTTTTCCAGTTTCTTGTTTAAAGGAACAACAGTCTTTAATTTTTGCCTCAGTTCATCGGTCAATTGGCGCACTTCATCCATAGAAGAAACAACGCGGGGAGTGATCAAAACGAGTAATTCTGTGCGCTCATTTGTTCGGTCTGTTCCACCAAACAAGGCACCTAAACCTGGCACCTTATTCAACAAAGGGATACCCGAGTTAACCTGGTTTGACTTATCCATTATAAGCCCCCCAAGCGCAATGGTTTCTCCACTTTGAACTGCAACAGTACTCGATATTTTTTGCTGTTGGATCGTTGGAGAGGCAATACCAGAAACAGTCGTTGAACTGACATCACTGACCTCCTGGTCAATTTCCATGGTCAACAGTCCATTGGAGTTGACTCGTGGCTTGACCGTCAGCATGGTACCTGTATCTCTGTATTCAACACCGCTAATAATCGTTGTACTGTTAATTGCGGCTGGATCCTGAGCAGACATGGTCACAACAGGAACTTGCTTGCCGACCTTCAGTTTGGCTTCATGATTATTAAGGACCATGATTTGTGGTGATGAAATAACTTTCAGATCAGTAATAGATTCAAGAGCATTCAATATGGTTGTGATACCGACATTCCCCGTAGCCAAGAATGAAAACCCTGGAAATTTAGAGGCAATATTATTTGAATTTGTCTCACTCAGTGTGAAACTCGAGTTCCCTCTCTTAAGGAACCATTGGAGACCATAACTAAGATCTTTGGTTAGGGTTACTTCAGCAACAGTTGCTTCAATAAACACCTGCATGGGAACTATGTCCAATTTTTGGAGTGCATTTTCAACCATGCGATATTTTTTTTCAGTTGCATGAATCAAGAGAGCATTATTATCTTCGCTTGCAATTATTTTAATATCTTCATTATTGGCCTCACTTGCGATTATTTTAACATCCTCCCTGCTTCCTGCCGGTTTCACATCGGTAGACAAAGAAGGTTTCTGACTGGTGGGAGATCTAACGGTTACAGGTTTTGTCCCAGGCGCAAGACCAACCGAAGGGATACTGCTATTGGAGTTGCTGAAAATTGCTATTAATACCTTGGCGATCTGATCCGCTCGGCCATTTTGGACGTAATAAACAAACAGCTTTTGTTCATCACTACCAGTTTTGTCAAGTCGTTTGATCCAAGTTCCTATTCTTTTCAGATATTCCGGTTGCGTAGAGATAACCAGCACGCCATTGATTCGATCAACAGGAATCAATCGAACCATACCAGAAATGGGGCCCTCACCCTCCAATTTAAAGAGTGCTTTTAACTCTTCAATTAACACCTTGGCATCGACAAAATCAACCTGGAAAAGGCCTACTGACATCCCCTTTAACCAGTCCACATCAAACAATTCAATCGTGTCTAACATGGCATCCAACTCTCTTTGTGTTCCTGCTATGATAATAATATTTTTGCTGGAATCAATACGAAGAATGCTGCCTTTTGGGCTCATTGGCTCAAGTATTTTATGCATCTCTTCGGCAGATACAAAATTTAATGGTACAATCTGAATCCCTAGCCCAAATTTATTTTTTCCAGTCCGATCTGTGGCAGGTGACGAGTTACCAAGAGTCGCATAGTTGGCAGGCAGGATTTTATATAGTTCTGAATCACTCGATTTAACAATAGTCGCACCAATCAATCGCAAGGCCTCTTCAAGGGCGACCAACAAGTCGTCCGCCTCAACGGGATGACTTGTCCGAACAGTTATGGTTCCAACAACTTTCGGATCGATAACATAATTGGATTTGAAAACTTCAGAAAAAATAGACCGCACCACCTCACGAATGTCCGTATCAACAAAATTCAGCGTAACCTTTCCTTCGGGCAACTTTATAGCGGGAGAAGCTTGCAACCCCTTTGGAGTAACAAATTGACCGGTTCCAGGGTATAGATTCTCTTCGACTGGCTTCGGATTACTATTTATTGGGGACTGTTCCTGGAAAATGGCTGATTTGTTAACAGTACCGCCTCTCTCTTGACTGCTTTTTCCCCGCTCTTCGACAATCGATTTTTTCGGAAAATCTGCAGTCAAAGCGGATTGATTCGCCTCCTTGCCCGGTGCGGCACTGTCCAGAGGCTTTGCAGCGCAACCAGACAAAAGCCCAGGCAACAACAGGCTGCAAAACAAGATTTTTATAGATTGCGTCTTTTTAGATAAATTCACGATATTACCCCTTGTATGCCGGTTCAGCGAAAACTGGACTAACAGCCTTTTTGCATAAGATATCCAACGAGGGCAAATATCCGCTTCCAACTGAGGCGGAATACGTATCTGCATCACTTATTTTTCCTGCAGCTGTTTGCTCTTGACGATGGGAATTGTTTTATTGAGTGGTTCCTCATTTTCAAGAGAGACCATTTCGATTCGCTCACCGTTTTTTAAAATTATCTGGGTTGCTGAAACCCCTTCCAATATCCACCCATCGACCTTATCCTTTTCAGATATCCACTCAGGAGCACCACCTCGACTACGACGTATTAACGCTTGTCGGCTATCTGCAAAGAGGATTATTCCGATCACCTGCAATGAAGGCGGTTCAACAGCCACAATTTGTGCTGACTTTGAGGGCAGAGCAAGAACATCTGGTTCAATTTTTTTGGGGATACGCCTCCTGCTTTGAGAAAAAAGCGGCCTTTCCAAGGTTTCCCGCAGGGCATCTAATGAAACAACCGTAGCGGGTTTGGCAAGCTGCATAGCCGCATCTGTTTCTTCGTTGTTGTTGGCGGGTTCCGGAACTGGCACCCCCTTAAAAAAATGAACATTCAAACTGAAGCCAATCTCCAAAAAAAGACAAAGCAGCAATAAACCAATCAATGACCGAGTGTGAGAGTATGCACTCATAATGACGATGACCTTATAAATGCATAGATATCAATAGTGACATTCAATTTTGAAACAATATCCTGATCTTTCACGTTACGTTCATCTTGCTGTTGAATGTCGATCATATCGACGACGATAAGCTTTGGATACCGCTCCAACCCATCAATAATATTCCGGATGGAGACCAGGTCAGTGATCATCTGTATTTTTACACCAAGGCGGTGAAAGCCATTTTCATCTTCCAGACGGATAATCTGTAAACTTTTCTGAGTGCTTTTGGTGGAAACGATCAGAATCTTAATGATTTCCTGTAGCTTTGCCGCGACAATCTCGGTTCTCTCTCCATCGAAAATCCGTGAGTTCTGCCTGCCAGATTCCCGTAATTTTGAGTAGATACTTTCCAGTTTTTCCGTTTGTGCCGAAACCTGTTTATAATTGTTTAACAGTACCAATTTGTTATCAATATGCTCTTGCTGATCTTTGAATTTATTCCAATACGGCATGACCAGAACCAACCAAGACAGCTTCACAACCAGCAACAAAATCACGACGGCAAGAAGTCGGCTCAGAGTTGGAGTCATTTTCATCTCCCAGTCGTTCCCTTTTGTTCGAGTCGGAAAGAAAATTTGAATCGCTCTCGCTCTAGTTTGGGATCCCTGATAAAGGACGAATCTGGTACTACATCTTTGAAAAAGTTTGATTTTTCAATTATCTCAATCAGGTGTGATGCCGATTTGGCATAACCTGAAATTTTTATTGCAGTGACCGAAACGCCCAACCGATCCAACCAAACATCATCTGGCATGATTTTTGTAAGTTCTTCCAAGACTTCTGCAAACGCTGGAAGCTTCTTCTTGTATTCTGAAAAAAAACGGCTTTCAGATACTATTTGATTGATTTTGTTGCGAACAATGAGAGAATTTTCCGCTTTGATTCTAATTTGATCAACCTGACGATTCACCTTCTGTAATGTTTGATATTGATGAAACACGGGAAATAGAATCACTCCAGCCAGAAGACCTAGAGCAACCATGCTCTGAATCCAATTGATTGACCCAAACCTGGAGGGACGAATTTTCTGTACCTGTTTTAAAAAATTAAATTTTGTCTGCTTGGATGCATCATCCCCAACCAAATCGACTTGATCGGGTTCCACCCCCCAGCTTTGACCTAACTTTACCAGTTCCAAAATAGTTTTTTTGGGAACCATTGCCATTTGGATATCCATGGTCCCCTTTTCGGTATTTTTGCCACAAATACGATAATCAAACCACAGCTCATCTGGTCGAAAAGGAGTCAGCTTTTCCAGCTCAAAAAACAGTGCCTCTTCCAGATTATTTTCAATAATTTGGGGAAAATCTGGTAGAATCCTGACCATGGTTTTTGCTTCAGGCAGGCGAAATATAATTTGATTGGCTTTCTGCTGCTGAGCAATTTTCTTGACAGCATCCTGGTTGTTCTCCGAATCATGACAAGATGATTTAATATGCGCCAGTTCTTTAAAACCTTCCCCCTGGAAACGACCAATTATTATTTCAGTGTCCAACACATCAACAACCAAACAATTGGAGCCAGCTTTGAACACACTATAAATTTTTGCAGGAATCAAAGAGGACAACTCTCCAATCCACCAAGCAAAGAAACGACTCAACTCGTTCTGCAAATCGATTCTTGAAATTTCCATTGTTTACTTTTTTGTTAGTATTCTGTCAGCACAAGCACTGACCTTGTTGTCGAATTTACACGCTGAATCCATTTGGATACGTTGTGCTACCGTCAGTACCGGCCACAGCCGTTCATCTTCCGCAGGAAAATGAACAGTTACTGATATCAAAAAAGGCAGTTTTGTCTTGTTTACCCACTCTTCCAACCAAACCGGTTCCGTATCAACGTCTTTGACACCGAAATATCGAAACTCAATATCTGCAATATCTTCCAATATAATAGATTTTTCCTGGTTTGCCTCTTCATCTTTCTCGGTGGGAAGCATTGGTTTCCACATTAGTTCCAGATCATTGAGGCCTCGTTTTGCCTCTTTCACTCCAATCGAGAGCTTATAAAAAGGAGCCTTCCCTAAATAGGTCTGCATGGGTGCTACAAACGAAACAAAATGAGGCTCTCCATGGAAAGCGACGCCACCTTCTTCCTGCCATTGCGGATACGCTTTTTCAAGCCGACCTCGCAAGAAATCTTGGATGGAAGATATTTGCCCCATCTGATTTAACCGTTCTTCACCGGCCACCCAAGCCCCTACGCTGAATCGCCAGTCAACGTACATGAATGAGGCCATCAGTCCTGTAATGGTAATGGCTACCAGCAATTCAAGGAGAGAAAATCCCCACTGAGACTCTCTCTTTCCTGTATTTCCGCCACCCAGGGAAGGAGAATTCACGCCGGTTTCCCCAATCGAACGGTTGTCAGAGAAACAGATTGTTCTTTTTGTCCTGGATCAATCCACTGCACCGTCACATCAACCTGAAACAGGACAAAAGACTGCTTTTCTGGAAGGGGTTCCTCACTCTCACGAGGTGCGATCCGAAGGTGCCATTGAAACTGTTTCATATCACCTGAATACTCACCTTCCACCAAGGGAACTTCAAAGCCAACCACTGCCAATCTGGATTCCGCTATATGAATGGCCTCTCTATAATTCACAGCAGTTTCGACATTTTGCAGATTGGTGGAAAATCCCTGAAACAGCACAAGCATGGCAATGGTCATAATGGAAAAAGAGATCAGGATCTCAACGAGCGTAAAGCCATGGTCATTCCTGCGCAGTTGTGTCGACATGTACTCTTACCCGACCTGTTAGCCAATCCACGGTGACAAAGTTGGAATGATCATATAGTTTAAAAACAAGTTGGCCACCAGAAGATCCTCCCTCTGGGAAAAATCGAATTCTTGCGCTTTCCTTATCTATCTGTTCGGATTCTGGAGTTGTCAATTGTACAGAAATTTCATCAGAAATCGGTTCAGACTTGCCCTCCTCTCCCATGCGGAACCATTTCTCCTTGGTATTGACTGTCACAACCTTTTCACTGTTTGTGGTAATTGCCAAGTTTTGTGCTTTCCTCAAGAAAACGGATGACTTCTTGGTTGCTTCCTCCAAACGCAAACTGGGCATTACCGCCAAAAGTAGCGGTGGAACAAGTAACGTCAACATCCCTAAAATGGTTAGGGAAATCAAGACCTCAATGAGGGTGAACCCGTGCACATGCACCGAGAATCTACCAGTTGGTAATATCCTGATTATCACCCTCACCACCCTCTTGACCATCTGCTCCCAAAGAGTAAAGGTCATAGCCTTTTTTATTGTGCTTTCCAGGAAATGTGTAGACGTAAAGGTTACCCCATGGATCTTTCAAAGATTGTTCTTTTTTAACATACGGTCCTTTCCACTGACTGCCAGCATCGGCTGGGGCTTTCACCATGGCGTTCAGCCCATCATCCTGGCTTGGGTACCTGCCAACATTCAGACGATACAAATCAAGACTGGCTCCAAGGTTCACAATTTGAATAGCTGCTGTATCCCGCTTGGCCGCTCCCAACTGTTCAAAAAGATTGGGGGCAGCAATGCTGATGAGCAGTCCAAGAATTACCAACACCACCAACAGTTCTAACAGGGTGAATCCGTTTTTATTGGCAGAAAAATTATTATTTTTCATTCTATTTCCCTAAAAAGCAAGTTTGTTCACGCTTAGCACCGTTGTTAGAATAGAGACAACGATCAGACCCACCAACAGCCCCATCACAATGGTAATGACTGGCGTCAACAACGCCATCAACTGTTCCACTCCCGACTCAACTTCCTTTTCATAGATATCCGACAATCTTTCCAACATCTCGCTCATTTTTCCGGTCTCTTCTCCAATGCGAAGAAGTTGAATGGCACGGGGTGGAAATATTTTTTTTTCTTCCAAAGCGTTGGAAAGCAATTGCCCCTTGTTTACCTGAGTAGAAACTTCAGTCAAAGCAGAGATGAAAACCATATTTCCCACTGACTTTGTTGCCATGGACAAAGCTTGCATGGTTTCGACACCATTTTTTAAAAGTGTTCCAAACATGCGGCAAAAACGGGCGACCTCAAATTTTGTCACAACATCGCCAACAAGCAGATTCTTCAACAATAAACCATGCCAATAACAACGAAAACGGGCTTTCCTGATGGCTATTTTGATTCCAACCACCAAACACAAGAGAAACACCAGCCCCTGTTTTCCGTACTCTCTGAAATTGTAACTGACAACCAGCAATATCCTCGTCATGAGTGGGAGTGAATCCCCCGCATCTTCGAAAAGTGATTGAAACTGAGGCAGCACCACGCCAAACAAAACAGCCAATGAAACCCCCATCATTGCCAGCATAAAGATGGGATAGATCAAGGCAGATTTGGTTCTCTCCTTGAGAGCAACAGAACGCTCGAGGAATATGGCAAACTCCAGCAAAGATTGTGCTATGCTGCCTCCAGCCTCCCCCGCCTTTACCATGTTGGTGAAAACGGGAAGAAACTCCTCTGGTTGCTTCTCCATGGCCTGCGAAAGGGTATCCCCTTCCTGAATACGCTCCATGACCTTCATCATGGCTTTCCTGACTCGTTCATTCTCCGAAAAATCAATCATCAACTTGATTGCTCGTGAAACGTCCATACCCGCATCCAGGAGTGTGGATAGTTCACGTGCAACAAAGGCTTGATCCTTGCTTGTCAGAGATCCGCCTCCCTTCAATTGTAAAGACAATCCCCCATTGGTTGACGGAGATGAACCAATGATCACTTTCAATGGAATCAGGCCGGTCTCTTGCAACTGTCGAGCGGCTGACAGACGATCCTTCGCCTCCAGAGAACCTTCAACGGTCTCACTGGAATCTCGTTTAATTGCTTTGTATTGAAAAATTGGCATTTTTTTTGGATCCGTCCAAAGGTTCCATTCAATATTGGATTCTAAAAAAAGGCCTTGATCATCGTTTCGTCCACGAACTCTCCTGGATGCCCGCCTTCGCGGGCATGACGGGAATGGGTATGACACGAAATTCGCTCGTCATTCCCGCGAAGGCGGGAATCCAGGGTTCTGACTGGAATGGCCGAAACGATGATCAATGCCTAAAAAAATCACTCTCACTCCCCTGGGCCGGACAGAGGGGTTATAAAATTAAGATTTATGAGCAACCCTGAGCACTTCGGCTATCGTTGTCTCTCCAGCAAGGGCTTTCCTGAGTCCATCTTCATACATAGTGCGCATACCCTCTTGAATCGCCACTTTCTCAATTTCAGAAGCACTACCCTTTTCTAAAATAATTCGCTGAATCGCATCTGAGGGAATGAGCAGTTCAGTAATATTTGATCTTCCTTTGTATCCGGTATCTTGACACCGCTTGCAGCCTTCTCCCTTGAAAAGGGTTATCTTCTCAGCATGGAGGGACAAAAATCCAAGCCCTACCGCATCGCTCATGGGAATGGTATAGGAGATTTTACACCCATCACAGATTCGCCTGACCAACCGTTGCGCCAACACACCGGCCAACGTTGCGGTTAACAGATAACCCCGGATGCCCATCTCCAGAAAACGGGTCACCGTTGCCGCCGCACTATTGGTGTGAAGGGTGGAAAGAACCAGGTGTCCGGTAAGAGCCGACTCTACGGCAATTTGAGCCGATTCCAAATCCCGTATTTCACCTACCATGATAATGTCTGGATCTTGCCTGAGAAAAGAACGTAAAACCTTGGCAAACGTCAGGCCGATTTGAACTTTCACCTCAACCTGATTAACCCCTTTCAACTCATATTCAACAGGATCCTCGACGGTAAGCAATTTACGTTCTGGCGTATTGAGTTCGGCCAGAGCACCATAAAGAGTTGTCGTTTTTCCACTGCCGGTTGGCCCAGTGACCAGTAAAATTCCATGTGGCTGGTGTAAAATTTTTCGAAATTTTCGCAGTGTATCCTCTGCAAAGCCAAGGGTATCCAAGTCCAAAACAACACTGGACTTATCCAGAATCCGCAAAACGACCGACTCTCCATAGACCGTTGGCGTAGTCGAGACCCGGAAGTCCACCATATTCCCGCTGACAGCCATTCGCATTCTGCCATCCTGAGGCAAACGTCTTTCGGCAAAGTCCAGTTTTGACATGATTTTGAGACGGGAAATAACGGTAGGGGCATAATTTTTTGGAAAGATCTCTTCGCTTTTCAACAAACCATCCATGCGAAACCGAATTCTCAAACTGTCTTCAAAGGGCTCGACATGAATATCTGAAGCTCTTGTTTCAACAGCGGTCTCAATCAACCGATCAACCAGTTTAACCACAGGCCCTTCGCTGGCTTGATCTTTCAAATGCTCCAGATCATCGTCAGACCACTCACCTTTCAGACCGTCTTCTTCCTCGTTTTTGGTGTTATCTGCTCCGTAGATTTTTCTGAGGGCTTCATTGATGAGTACTGGCACACCGACACGCGGATAGACAGACTTGCCAAACTTCAAGCGCAATGCATCTAAAAAATAAGCAGAATCAATTGGATCTGAAACAGCTACCTCAAGATGATCCGGAAAATCCGCAATAGGGAGAATCTGATTCTCGTGAAAAAAATGGAGATTAATCTCTTCGTTCAAAATCGATGATGTGGGATAGTCGTCTTGCTCGAGGAGTGGAAATCCGAGCAATTCAGCCAGAGCAGCGGCCATATCCGTTTCGTTGACCAGACCCAGCTTGACCAAGGCCTGATCAAAACGACCTGACCCGGCTGCATGAAGCCGCATGGCACGGTCAATACCACGCTGATCGATCTTTTCGTTGCGGATGAGCCATTCGCCAAGAGATTGGGAAAAGAGCGTTTCTTTTCGGTCACTGCCGAGCGACTCACCGTGCGGCTGCTCCTCTCTTGCCATCACATTTTCACTCATACGCTCTCTCTACCCACCCTCAATTTTCAATTGTCAGCGGGACATCCCCCGAAGAGCAGGAGTGCGGTCGCGCTCCCGCGCACGGCGGCAATCGCGACCCTGGTCCCAAACTCCAGAGGATAACTCCTTGCCATGGTCGGTGTGGATGTGCGTCAAGCCCATGGGAGAGACAAGCCTCTTTACTTGGGCTCGGTAATCGTATTCATCTGCAGCGTGACCGCAGTCTGCGCAAACAGTCTGCCGTTGACCGATGTTCCCGTGTTCACGGCGATCATGGTTTTATCGAGAATGATGCCTTCAAAGTGCGCATCGGTCCCAAGAGTCGTCGCGCCAGCGACCGCAAAGAAGACGTTTTTGGCCTGGGCCCCGCCAGCCAGTTTTATTTGTTTACCGTTGGCCAGATTAAAGGTTTGCGACATTTGAAAGATCCAGACATCGTTCGGGCCGCCTGTGAGCGTGAGATCATTGGAAATCGTCACGGGCGAACTCCATTTGTAGATGCCAGGAGGGAGGTCTTGCCCGCCAAACTCTCCGCCACCCAGTTCAGTGAAACTGGGTGCCGTTCGTCCCGCAGCGTCCGTGTAAGCAGCTTCCATGTCTGACACAGCCGAGGTCAGAAGAGTGGGGTTGCTGATCGTACAGGGTAGAGGACCAGCCACAGTGACGGTGTATACCTTCCCCGACACTTCATCGCAGGTGAGAAGGAGAGCTGCACCGGTGATGGGGCTCGTTCCCACATCCCCAGTCACAGAGGATCGAAACACGTCAGTGATTCCAGATTTGCTCAGAATTGCGAAAGTGCCAGCCTTGCCCAGGTTTACTGACGTCGGACCTTCGCCAGCAACAACACTTGTAATCAAACCCACAGAACCGGCGAACATTGCTGCCAGTATTAATGTCTTGGAATATTTTTTGCTGCTGATCATAACGTGTTTCTCCACCAGGCGGGATTCCCCCGTCAAAGGTGGAGGGTTACCGATTTGAATTCAGTAGCAAACCCAATGCTCACCACTTTCATCCAGTATGGCGCAACTATCGAGCCAAATGAGAACCGTGAATACCGCAAGAGCAAATGATTGATTTCGCTTGGTAAAAATAATGATACCATCCTGCCAAATGATGTGACTGATTCATTTGTTTGTTTCAAACCCCCCCCTTTCATGTTGCATTGAACAGAACAGTTTCAAACTGATTTTCAAACGTCGCGGTGGTCGTGAACCGGGGGCCTCGCTGTTGCAGGTGGGATGTCCTGGGCATGGTCCGTTTCGGATAATGACCCGAACGACCGACAAGAGCAGGAGGGGTGAATAAGGCTGGACCATCCAACGTGACCCCAGTCCATCACATATCCGACCAGGTCCGTCTGATACCAAATTGCAATCAGACGGGTAACGGCATTGGCTGCGTCGTTACTGCACGCGGTCGTGCGTGACACTTCCTTATTCCGTCATTCCCGCGCAGGCGGGAATCCAGCCAGCCCCGCAGAACCCCTGGATTCCCGCTTTCGCGGGAATGACGACAACGGTTGACCAACCTTGCCGTTCACTTTCAACTGTGAAGCCGTAGTCGGGTCAAACAGGTTTTTTGCACCGGGACAATATTTGCTCTGCGCAGGCAACACGCCGCATTCTCCCCTGTGCGCCAGACACTCCGCCAACGCCTGTTGGTCAGCCAGCAAGGAGGTGAATAAAAACCCTGACCCGTCACAAAACGCCCAGCGGAGGATGCATAGCCTGAAACCTGCCTAACGGTGCTGATCCGACCCTCGTGAGCCATGGTCATGTCCACAATAGAACGGCCAGCAATGATGACAGCCAGATGTCAGGAGCAGGATACCAAGCAACAAGGGAATCAACACTTTTTTCATGGAGACCTCCACGGTGTGGTGATGGGCAACGGATGGCCTGAGCCACTCATTCGATACGGTCATGGACGATTATATCGGCTGTCATGGTTGACTGGCAGCATTTTTTTATCATGACACCATTCCAGATATTGCGGGTGGATGGTCCAAAGCCTCAGGCCCCTCCTACAGGGGATTGCCCCATGTACCGTTGAAGGCAATCTCCTCCAGGGGTTTGCGTTGTCTCGGTGCCACCTCCCGCTCGCGCAATGGCGCAGACAGCCGATCAGGTGAGCCAGGATAACCCAGCGCAAGGACGGTGACCGGCTCGAAGATCTCCTCCAAGGCGTAAAGTGCTCGCACCGCATCAGGATCGTAACCCGCCATCGGATGCACCGCCAATCCCATGGCTGTGGCCTGGAGGGTCAACTGGGCATTGGCCGCACCGACATCATGCCATGCCCAACGGTTGGGTTTGCCATTGTGGTCGTGCCGTGTACGCGCCAACGATACCAGAAGCACGGGCGCATTTTTGGCCCACAGCTGGTTGGCCTCCATCAGGCAGCCCAGCAGACGATTGAAGGTCTCCCCATCCTCCTGAAAGGCAACCACATAACGCCACGGCTGGGTGTTGTAGCATGAAGGTGCCCAGCGGGCCGCCTCCAGTAGCGTCTTGACCACACTCCGCTCCACCCGTCGGGCGTCGAATGAGCGTGGCGACCACCGCAACCGAATCAGGTCATGGATGGCAGGATCAGTCGTTGTCATGGTACATGGACTCCTTTGCTGGTATCTGCCTTGCCCCGTACTGTTGCGAGGTTCGGTCAGCACTGTATCATTGGTCCCGGATGACTGGAAGTGGTAAATCATCTCCCAGAAAGACAGGTGGTGTTTTGTCTTGACCTGACCGACTGACTACCACGCCTGTTGGCCAGTTCGGACACTGCGCGTCAAAAATGAACAAGAGCGATGGCAGGCACGAACACCTGCCATGAGGTCTCACCCATCCGCCCGGGCAGGAGCAGAGGCATCGGCCTGGTTGGCAATCTCCTGGAGGACATCCAACAACTTCTTTTTATTGATCGGTTTAGTCAGATACAAATCACATCCGGCTTCCCGACTGCGTTGAGTTTCCACCTCCATGGTATGGGCTGAAAGTGCGACAATTGGCAAGGGAGCATGTCCCACCTCCCGTTCCCACTGACGAATCTGCCGCGTAGCGGTGTAGCCGTCCATTCTGGGCATCTGGATATCCATGACCACAATGTCGAAGGGTTCCTCTTGGACGCGCGTGACGGCCTCCACCCCATCGTTTACCATGACCAGGTCGTGATGTGTATCCATGAGATAGGCTTCAAACAGCAATTGATTTTCCTCGACATCCTCCGCCAGCAGAATGCGCAAGGGCTTGGTGCCTGCCCCAGTGGTCGGTGCAACAGACAGGATCTGTGGCACGGGCACCGTCGCTGTTCGGATGGGCAGCGTGAAGCAGAATTGACTCCCCTGCCCCAGTTGGCTTTCCACCCAAATTCGGCCACCCATCAATTCCACCAAACTCCGGGAGATGGCCAGACCCAAACCGGTGCCGCCATAATGCCGGGTGATCCCCCCATCGGCCTGGGTAAACTTTTCAAAGATATAGCCCACATCTTCCGAGGCAATGCCGATGCCGGTATCCACCACCTTGAAGAGAAGGGTTTCTGGATCCTGGGGAGCGCGGGTCAGGCGCACATCCACTCGCCCTTGTTGGGTAAATTTAACCGCATTGCCCAGCAGGTTGATGAGCACCTGGCGTATCCGGGCATCATCTCCCAGAATGGCTTCCGGTATGTCGGATGCGACCCAATCTTCCATGGCAAGCCCCTTCTTCTCGGCAACCACCTCCATCAGATGGGTGGTTTCCTCCACCACTTGACGTGGAGAAAAAGGGCTCATTTCCACAGAGATGCGCCCCGCCTCAATACGGGAAAAATCCAGGACATCGTTGATTACCCCCAACATGGCCTTGCCTGAGTGGTGCATGGTCTCGATAAACCGACGCTGCGTGGGATCGATATTCGTTTCCAGCAGCAACTCTGACATGCCCAGAACCACATTCATGGGCGTGCGGATTTCGTGACTCATGGAGGCCAGGAAATCTCCCTTGGCACGGGATGCCAATTCGGCCTGCTTCTGGGCCTCCATGAGCCTGTCTGTCATAAAATTTACCGATCGCGCCACATCGGCCAACTCGTCCGAGCCTTGCACCGCAAGACGGTAATCTATATTACCACTGGCAATGATCCGGGTACCCGTCTGGAGCAGCGTCAATCGCTTGCGGATCAATCTGCTCACCAATATCACCGTCACCGCAATGATGAGGGACAAAAGGAGCGCGAAGGGAACCATGATACCTATCAGGCGAGAGTACGCATGACGCATCTCGCTGTTGCTGGCCGCCTGTAGTGCTCTGGTCGTATCATGGGTGATCGTGGACTTGACCAGCAACTGACTCAGGAGCCGCTTGTCCAGTTCCTGGTAAGTCTGCATATCGCCCCCGGCACGCTCCAATGCCTCCGTATTCTTGACGATGCGGGCAAAAATATTGTCACTCTCTTCCAGGTTGTGGCGCAGACCTTCCAGATGTTGCCGATCTTCCCCGTCCTGAATCTGCGCCAGGGCCTGGTTGACCGCAGCCCTGGTCTCTGCATCTTTTTCGGCCCATTGTGTCCGGGCGCGGTTTTCGCGGTAGAGAAAACATTGATCGCGTAATGACGCCTCATCGAACAAGTTGTTCAAAATGGTATCAATCAGAACATCATGCGCTGTTGCCGCTTCGAATGCAGCCAGCGACCAGATCAAGAAAGCCGCCAGCACAAGCAGGCCGCCGACCGATCCATACAGCAACAGGCGGAGTCTGGACAGGATGCGCATGGTCTATCGCTTCACGCGAATGGCCGCCGGCTTGACAGCCTGAAGACCATCAAAATATATGAAGGACATGTAATCCGGCATGTCATGACGATCCGTCAATCGTTTGCTCATGGCCCAGCGCGTCTCATCCTCCAGAACGATCAGCAGGATCTGATCCAGGACGATGCGATACCCAAAACTGTGCCAGACCTTGCTCACCAAATCCCGATTGACTTGCGTCATTTTAGAAACGATGGTCTGGGCCTCATCCGGGTTGTCGTGTGTAAATTGCTCTGCTTTGAGCAAGGCGCGCAAAAACCGTTTGACGGCTTCCGGGTTTTTGCGCACAAAATCCTGTCGGGCAACCAGATTGTAGGTTTCCGTATAAATTTCCTGGTCAATCAAAAGTGTACCATTCGCCCCCAGTTCGTCGTTGATCTGTGTCAAGGGATAATTCCAGGTTGATACAGCGTCCACCTGCCCCGACAGGAGGGCATCCCGCATCTCTTCCGGTTTCAGCCCAACCTCTTGAATAACTTCGCGGGTGAGGCCGTTTGCTGTGAGCAACGCACTCAAGAAAAAATCGGAAGTGGTTCCGGGTGTAAAACCAATGCGTTTGCCTTTCAAGTCACGACCCTGGGTGATTCCTGCATCTTTTCTGGCGATGACGGCGTTGTTGGTGGAACTGGATTCCACATTGGCAAGAACAAAAATTTTCTCGCCCTTGAGAATACTGAACAGGATGGGCGTTTCGGCGGCTGTTGCCAGATCGGCCTTGCCGTCGAGCAGCAGTTGCAGTGCGGCTTTGCCAAACGTGTGTATAACGGGCTGAATCTCCAGTCTCTCCTCCGCAAAGAAGCCCTTGGCCTGTGCCACATGAATCAGCGTACATTGCGGTTGCACGGTGTAGGAGACCGTCAACTTCTGCACCGGCCCAACCTCTTGGGGTGGTTTTTCCTGACAGCCTGTCAGCGTTGCCAACACGACAATGGCGCAGCCAGCCACGCAGGCCCGCCAGTTGATCGATAACGGCTGTCTTGTCGCGTACCGGGGACGGCCAGAAGTCGTCCACTGGCTTGTTGGAGCTGCTTGCGTCCGTGCAAGAACGGCGACAGGAGCAGCGGATTCCGAGGCAGTCACACGGAATCCACTGGCAATCTCCGCAAACATGGGCCAGTTATGGGTCACATTCTCCTCCAAAGCAGATCTACATCACACTGGGTGCCAGAGAATACCACAAGCCCCCCATCCCTCTCCAAGACCTATTGAGACTACCACACCATTTGCTGTTAATGCAAACTTTGCGAAACGTGTTGCGGAAATCTCATTTTTTCGTTCAAGAAAACGGCCTTGATCATCGTTTCGTCCACGAACTCTCCTGGATGCCCGCCTTCGCGGGCATGACGGGAATGGGTATGACACGAAATTCGCTCGTCATTCCCGCGAAAGCGGGAATCCAGGGTTCTGACTGGAATGGCCGAAACGATGATCCAGGCCAAGAAAACCGGCTTAACTTACGTTAACATCATCAGTCAAGAAGGCAGCGAAATGCACTCATAAACCGTCCCCCTGGATTGCCCCGAAAAAATGGCATGAGCCATGCGACCAATGGACACACGGATGAAAGTCGTGCCGACCATTTGACATCGGAGTTCCCCATGCATGCAAGGCGTACTGAGACCACACGATTCGCTGGTGTGAGTCGTCCAACATATCACAAAAAATTTGCAGCAGGCGTCATGGCTGTGTCGACCAATCGTCGCAGCAGGTGCGCCTCTGACACATCAGAACTCCCAGGAGTGACCGCACTGTTCCAATGGCTGCGGCACAGCTTCTCTTTGTGCGGGCGGCAACTGGCACAAGTCAGGCATCTGCCCCGACTATTGCCAAAGAAAACAGTGCGCAAGGAGGCAGAGCCAGAGCTTTTTCCTTTGGCAGCCGAATTGAATCAGGAACCCACCCTGGACGATTTCCCAGAGTGGGAGCGGCAAACATCTGCGCCCGCGCAGGAAGAAGGGGTGACTTCCCTTTTGGGAACGGGGTCGGCACCGCCTGCCCCGGTCTTCGACAGTGAGACCACCAGCCTGCGGCCGGAGTTATTGGCACGAGAGACCTCTTCTCCCATCCAGAAAGAGTTGGAGACTCCCATACAGGCGGAAATGTCGACCATGCCTGCCCAATCTGCACCGCCTGCCGACCCACCTGCTGCTGTGGAGCAGGCATCTTATCCTGGATCCCATGCGCCGCCGTTGGCCAGGTCGGTCCCCTCCGCTCCGGTCTTCGACCAGGCCGCCATGAACCTATGGGACACATTCCGGAAACAGCAGGAACCGGCACAACAACAGGAGACGCTGCGGCGACTCAAACCGGTTTTTTTGTTGCCTGAAAGCCACGAAAAACCCACTCCTGCACCCTCCTCCCCCCCCGCATTCGATGCCGTGGCGGCACCCTCGCCCTTGCCCTCCATCCCATTCGACGGGGCGGAACCCTCACCCCCATCCCCCACCCCCTTCAGTGTGGTGGCGGAACTGCGTCAGGTCTCGCTGACATCTGTCTGTGATGCGCCCAGTCTGGTCGCGTTCCCTCTGTTGGCTGATGAGCGTCCAGACGCGGTGGATGAGATGGAACCGGTTGAGATGGAACCGGTATGGCCAGACGACCTGCCGGTGGAAAAACCTGCTTTGCCACCTTTCTCCTTGATGGTCGACCCCGGTCCCAAAAAATTGGGTGGACCAACGCGAGAGGATCTCCACCTCATTGCGCGCACGTTGGAGCAAAAACTGGCCGATTTCAGGATCAAGGGGCAAATTGTGGATGTGTTGCCCGGTCCGGTGGTGACCACCTTTGAATTGGATCCGGCTCCCGGGTTGCGGGCTGTCAAGGTGATTGGCCTGGCGGATGATTTGGCACGTTCCATCTCCGTCTCGTCGGTACGGGTGGTAGGTAATGTGCCAGGCAAGACGGTGATCGGCATTGAAATTCCCAATGTGGTGCGACAGACGGTCTATCTCAAGGAGATACTCACCTCCGAGGCCTTTCGCAAAGTGGGCAGTCCATTGGCGGTGGCCCTGGGTTCGGATATTTTTGGCAATCCAGTGGCGGGCAATCTGGCCAAAATGCCCCATCTGTTGGTGGCGGGCACAACCGGTTCGGGCAAATCGGTGGCAGTCAACGCCATGATTTGTTCCATACTGTTCAGTGCCACCCCGGATGAGGTCCGGTTTCTCATGGTGGACCCCAAAATGTTGGAACTGTCCATCTATGAGGGTATCCCCCATCTGTTGGCTCCGGTGGTGACGGATGTGCACAAGGCCGCCAATCTGCTGAAATGGGCGGTGACGGAGATGGAAAACCGGTATCGTCTCATGTCGGAATTGGGGGTGCGCAACCTGACCGGTTATAACGAACGCATCCGGCAATGTATCGACAATGACGAACAACCGACCCGGCATGTCAAAATGGGCACCGATCCAGAGACCGGTCGCCCGGTGGAACGAGAGGAACCGATTCCCCTGGATACCAAACCGCTGATCGTCATTGTGATCGACGAATTGGCGGACCTGATGATTCAGGTAGGCAAGGAGGTGGAACCCGCCATTGCCCGTCTGGCCCAGATGGCGCGGGCGGCGGGTCTGCATCTGATCCTGGCAACGCAACGACCTTCGGTGGATGTGATCACCGGTCTGATCAAGGCAAACTTTCCGACGCGCCTGGCCTTCCAGGTTTCTTCCAAGATTGATTCCCGCACCATTCTGGATGCCATGGGTGCAGATCGTTTGTTGGGGATGGGCGATGGATTGTTCATGCCACCCGGCACATCGCAATTGCAACGCATTCATGCCCCGTTCGTCTCCGACAAGGAGGTGCATGATCTGGTGGGATATTTACGGTCCACTGGCACCCCGGATTATGACCTTTCGGTGCTGATTCAACGGGATGGGGATAATGGGGATGAAGACGGTTGCATGGGCGGTGCGGGCGGGGATGTGCAAGATGAACTGTACGATCAGGCCGTGCGCATTGTATTGCGTGAGCGCAAGGTGAGTACCAGCATGGTGCAACGTGTCTTCAAGATAGGCTATAATCGTGCGGCCCGCATGGTGGAGCAGATGGAGAGCGAGGGGTTGATTTCGGCACCCAATGGTGCGGGCAAACGCGAGGTGTCGGCAGCCGTTTAACACAGCAGTCCCAGGTTACAGGCATCCCATGCAGAATTGGGATGCCTGTCATTCACCAATGCCAGCCAACGCTCGACAATCTCCCGCTGGCATCCAGACATATTCTCGCCGACCTCGCACCACAAACAGCCCGTCCCCCGCGCATATTCTGCTTGCAACCACTTGTTTTTACACATTCCATCTCTTGAAGATGCACTGCCCCACGACGACCCCCCATCCAAGGTCGTGCCCGACTTGCTGCGACACGACTCCATAAAGTTAACACAAACCAGCTTGACATCAGCCACCGTCATTGGGAAGATGCCAGCCCGCCACATGGACACCTCCATCATGGAGCACTGGAACGCGGCGTGACAATCGACGGAGAAAGGAGGGAGGGGGGAGTCATGAAACATGTTGCACATGCGCTGGTCGTCATTGCCGTGCTGGCCCCCTTCTCTGTGCTGGGCCTCCCCGAGGTCCAGGACATTGCCGTGCTGCGCCATGCTGCTGAACACGGAGACCCGAAAGCACAGATGAAGATGGGTGGGTTATACCACGAAGGGCAAGGCGTCCCACAAAGCGATGCCGAGGCCGCCAAATGGTACCTCATGGCCGCCAAGAGGGGAGATCCAGGCGCGCAAACCCTGCTCGCGCTCATGTTGGCACTGGGGGAAGGTGTCCAGCAAGATGACAAGTTGGCAGACTATTGGTTCCGCAAGGCCGCGTCACAGAGCGATACCGCAACACGGCTCCAACTTGAGACACTGCGCATGTCTGTCAAAAAATGAAGATCTCGCATAAAAAATGGGGATTTGCTTACAAGGCCTTGATCATCGTTTCGGCCATTCCAGTCAGAACCCTGGATTCCCGCCTTCGCGGGAATGACGAGCGCGTTTCGTGTCATACCCATTCCCGTCACGCCCGCGAAAGCGGGCATCCAGGAGAGTTCGTGGACGAAACGATGATCAAGGCCG
>JADFYM010000279.1 GCA_015233035.1 Magnetococcales bacterium | reverse complement strand
TCGGAGAAGCATATGGCCGGCAGGGATTTGGGACGACAAGAACCGACGCCATCCCTGAGGCACTACAAAAAAGCTGCTTGACGGGCGAAAAACCTGTCAAGCGGGAAAAAACTTGAACATCGAGTATCATTAAATGGGTTGTTACCACAGGCATTGTCATCCTGGGTGGGATGGCTGCCATCAATCGGATCATTCCGCCGCCTGCGCCAACCTACTACCAGTCTCCCACCCAGGAGATGCGCCAGCCAGCTCCATCCTCTGTGCTCCCGGCTGTGCCATCCGTACCGTCACACTGAAATGACCATGCACAACCTGGAACGAAATATTGTGATTCCCTTTCGCGCAAAATTTTGCAATCCCGCTATGGCCGTCGTGATGGTGGCTATTGGGCGCAATTTTGCGTTGAGTGCAGGCCGTGCCGTCCGGGTGGAGGATATCCATGACCGGTGCGATCCCAAACGAATGGCGTGGACGGGGGGAGGAGGGCTTACACGTGTAGGCTTTTCCATATCTCCTTGGTTCCATGTTTTTTTCTCCCCTCTCCCTCCGGGAGAGGGGTCGGGGGTGAGGGAACACCGCCGGGATGCTCCATCCATTCTTGATAATCCATTGATTTCGAGGGTGTGAGAGCGTTGCAGCGAAATTTGGACAACGGATGTCCCCGCCTCTTCCCCTCACCCCGGCCCTCTCCCAGAGGGAGAGGGAGAAAAAACCTACACCTGTGAGGGGGAGGAGGGTGTAGCGCGGAGGCTACCATGACCGAACAGGAGAACACATCCTCTTGGTGCCCCCCATCCCGGTTATGGTATCCATTTGATGCTATTTCAGAAGTTGCATGACAAGGTTTGGTTGCTGGTTGGCCTGAGCAAGAATGGCGGTACAAGCCTGTTGCATGATGGATTTTTGCGTCATGTCGGCTGTTTCCGCAGCCATATCGGCATCCTCTATCCTGGACCGGGCACTGGCGGTGTTTTTTAAATCACTCGGATGAGGACGCGCTGGTCAACAGGACGGCAAAAAGTCTTGTGATTTTCCTGACTTTTGTGAGCAGGTGAACTCAAACTGGAAGCGAAGATTGAAACCGCCAAGGTGGAAATGATCAAGTGGGTGGTTGTCACTGGCATCGCCATCCTGGGAGGGGTGGCCGCCATCAACCGGCTCGTTCCACCTGTTCCAGCTTATTATCAACCCTCCACCCAAGAGCTGCGCCAGATGGCCCCAGCCTCCACGCTCCCGGCTCCGCCTGCCCCATCCTCCGCACCGATTCACTGACACCCCGGTTTTTTCTGGCACAATGACGCGGGACCAGCAAAAAATTGGTTACAGCAGAAGCCGTAACCAATTGATGCGTTTGGCTTCCGTATAGATGCGCTCGGCAGTAGTCATGAATCAACCTCCTGTGTTTTTGCACCGTGCGGCACACCATATGAGTAAGAGCTGTTTTCTGTTGTTTTTGTTGCACAGTCAACGCATATCAGTACACATACAGTAAAAACAGTGGCTTGGTGGGTGGGAGAACATCGAGATGGTGCGGCAGTACGCCCATCTGGGAGGGGCAGCATTTGGCGAAATACGCTCAGACAGTCGTGACAAATTGGTGACAAGGGGAAACTGTGCAAGAAAAAAGGGCTGCAGCAGAAACTGCAACCCTTTAATTCAATGCTGAAAAAATGGTGCCCAGGGATGGAATCGAACCAACGACACGAGGATTTTCAGTGCGACTGGGTCACAATAACTAATAAAAATGAGTAAACCCCCGGCTCTGCCGGGGTGACAGCAGAAGTTTGACTTTTCAGGGAGTCATCCAGGATCCTCCATGTCGTGAGCCGCCAAGCACCACGACAAGGAGGATACTGATGAACGACGCACAAAGTCTAAACCACTCCAGATGGGAGTGCAAATATCATGTGGTGTTTATTCCGAAATGCCGCCGTCGCACGCTGTACGAACAATTGAGACGCCACCTGGGGGAGGTCTTCCGCACCCTGGCGCAACAGAAGGAGTGCCGGATAGAGGAGGGGCATTTGATGCCTGACCATGTACACATGCTGATCGCGATACCACCGAAGTACGCGGTATCGCAAGTCATCGGGTACATCAAAGGCAAGAGTGCCATTCATCTGGCCCGGACATATGGTGAGCAAAGACGGAATTTCACTGGGCAAAGTTTTTGGGCGCGAGGATACTATGTTTCGACGGTAGGTCGGGACGAAACAATAGTCCGTGAGTACATCCGCAAGCAGGAGAAAGAGGATCAGCGATTGGAACAGTTGAAATTGGATTTTTAACGCCGATCGGCCGCCTTTAGGCGGCGCATAAACATGGGGCCGCGTCAGCGACCCCTCCAGCCGCTTTGAGCGGCTCACAAACTAAAGCCCCCGGCTCTGCCGGGGGATACTTACTGATAAATAAGCACTTTCGGTTCCTGCCAAAAAAGCCGGATATGCGTACAACCTACTGGAATTACAGGACACTCGCACTTCACTCACATTTCACCCTACGACACAAAAACGACACAGCGTTTACGGGGCCTTTTGGTTGGATGCCGTCATGTTCAACGTGACCGACACCGGCCATCTCCCCCGGTACAGTAGCATCAGATGACTGCGGACAAGGTGGTCACGTGTTCCCAAAGGGATCAATCAGTCGCAGTCCGTCAATTCGTCTGAAATCTTCCGTGTTGCGTGTCATGAGCGGTAAGCCAGTGGTCAAGGCCGTAGCCGCGATGATGGCATCACCCAAACGGATTGGTGACTGGCTGCGTAAACCGATTGCCACTTCTGCCTCTCGCCGGGTCAAAGGCAATTCTTGTAGACAGGCCAGAAGATTGGCCGCACTGGAACGGCTCTGGGCTGTGTGACGTCGCCATCCCAGCAGTTCGATAGTGGTGACAATCGAAACGGCAGATTGGTCGGACAACGCTGCCAACACCCGTTCATTGAACGCCTCATCAGGAGATTGGCTGAGGAAGTCGATCAACACATTGGTATCGATCAAGCAGGAACCTGTCATGACAGCCGATCCCACTCGTTGCGCAAGGCAGCAAATTCCCGATCCCTGATGCCTTGTTCGACAACCGGGAAACTCGCTTGGGCAACCCTGGCCAACCGCAAAATCTCCTGAGAGTGGATAGCCCGGTCGGTATCACCTTCGGAACCCCGCTGACGGACAGAATTCCTCTGTTCGATCTCCAAGATAAAGTTCAGCACCTCGCTGGCAAGATGTTCCGGCAGGCGTTTGGCTTCAACATAGATGCGTTCAGCAGTAGTCATGAAACAACCTCCTGTTGTCTTGCTGCTTTGCTCCACTCTATATGGACCGATGGCCATTCTCTGGCATTTTCGTGACACAGTCAACGCATACCAGCACACATACAGTAAAAACAGTGGCTTGATGGCATATCAGAAGACGCACGTTTCGGTGGTTTTTCCCTGCGAACGCCTCCTTGGACGAGTGTTACGAAACCGGTGGCATCCTGCCAGACGGAAGCACACGCTGAAAAGGAGACAATGTCGGACATGTATACCCCTGCGCCGTTGTCCTGCACGAGAAGAAAGGGCGCGAGCATGGCCACCCACGGATTACAAATGCGGACCACTGCTTTACAATAATTAAAATATCAACCACTTACGTCACTGTTCCCCGTTGCAAACGTGACCTGACGTGACAGAAAACCCCACCCGTGACCAGGAGTTGGTCACGTTTTGGTCACGGTGGGGGGCCCGGGACCCCCTGGTCAGATTCCCCCCAAACAGGTGGATTCGTTATTGACCCCGGTGCGACGGAACGAACCTGGTCGATGAGGTGGTTGCCCTCCATCTATCCTTGGGCTATCCCTGCCAGTCAGAGACGGTCGTCCATCTCTTGCAGGGCCAACGCAGTCTTATCCAGTCGCTGATTCCGTAATGTATCAAGGAATGCCACAACCGACTTCGGAGGGTTCTTCAACCGAGCCCTCTGGTTCCTGACAACGGTGGCCACAGCACCTCTGTTCATTTCAATCAGTCCCATCACAAAATCGTCCGGGTGTTCCGTAGAAAGGCTGAACTTATGCAGTATGTTCGGCGGAAAATCTCTCTCATTGAAGGTGACGATCAAATCAGCGTGAGACCGGATGGCAGCGGCCAATACGTGACGGTCATCTTGGTCCGGCAAGTCCAACGACTCAATGAGATGCTCATAACCTTCGACGAGGCAGTCTGGGACAGCCCGGTTCATGAGTGCTTTGGTGCGCTGAAGTTGCGAACAGGTCAGATCTGGCCGATTGGCTAACAGGTTCCGCACCCATTCGTCATGGATATGCTCTGTCCATCGTGCTCGAAACAGACCGGTGGTGGCCAATCCAATCAACAAATCCCTCACCGGGGCTGGGTACAAAACACATGCATCAAAGACGACGGTGGACTTGGCCACGTCAATATCCCATCCCCAATTCCTGTGCCTGAGCCGTCAGTTCGTCCAGTGCTGCATGACTCTCCGCCAATTTCTTATCACGGTAGGCCATGAGGTTCTCAAACAGGATCCGGCGATGCTTTCCTACTTTTCTGAACGGGATAGCCCCTGCCTCCAGCAATTTGACCAGAAAGGGCCTGGAGACATTCAGAAAGTCGGCGGCTTGCTGGGTTGTCAGTTCTGAATAGATTGGGACAACGGAGACCTCGTTCCCTTTGCTCATGTAATCAAGGATCTGGCACAACATTCGGATGGCACCCGTTGGAACAATGAAATCCCGGTCTCCATCGACCAAGCGCAGTCGGCCTGTTTCTCCCTGTCCCAGAATGGTTGCAAGCAGTCGGCTACCCTGTGCGGCTATTTCCGTGTCCTGCTCCGTTGGGCATTCGATGAGATGGTGACCATGTGCAACCATTGTGCGCTCCTCTCTCAGACAGGGAAACCGTAATAAATCCGCATCCCACCCATCGACTGTCGTCTGGATGGGCAATGAGACAGACCGATCATACGAAATAAACGAAACGAACGCAACAAGGGATCTGTGTTACGACCGGACACCAAGGAGGTAACCAGTAGCCATGAGGCCACGTTATTCCTTTGGAACGCACAACGTCATAATGATGGTGGGGGCAACGCCTTGATCTTGGCCACGGCGTTGTCCGCAATCGGGAACCCAACGATAGGGGTGGTCGTTCTACCTGATATCGTCTCATTCCCCTACAACAGAACCATGTTGAGAAAAAACGCCCTCACAGAACGCGCGGAGACGAGCGTTCACCTCTATGGTAATACAAAAGCCTTTGCGGCTGGAAATAGCTATCAAAAAGGCATACAGTAGGACTTTGTTCAAGGACAGGGCAAAACGGTCTGAACCCTGCCTATCCGGTTGCTTGCCAATTTGGTGAGTTGATGTTAGCCTGTCGTCATGGACCCACGTGGCTTTCCGACAACGCTTCCTGAATTTCAACGGGTTTTTCCCGATGACGAAGCCTGCGC
>JADFYM010000278.1:2673-5495 GCA_015233035.1 Magnetococcales bacterium | reverse complement strand
AGAAAAAGAGAGATCGCAGACTCAAGACCTTGTCCCATGGCCAGCCCTCCGAGAAAAATTAACGTGAGCAGGCAGCGTATCATGTCCTTGTGGACGGGTCACTGATTTTCACTTCTGTCCACTACCATATTGCTACTGCGTACTGTTTTATGGTCAGCCTTCTGGTAGCCCGAAGCGGGGCTCCGCCCCGAACCCCGCCAGGGGCTTTGCCCCTGGACCCCACCAGGGGGATAATCCCCCTGGACCCCTGCCAATATATTGGTCATGGAAGGGGGTTTGCCCCCCACAGTGGCATCCCTTGCCATCAATCACCGCCACAACTGACGAAACGCCTCCAACCACCCTTTCGCCTGGCCGGGCGCAGCGGCCTCAGCCGCCCATTGCGCCACCGTGACAAACCGACACCCCCGCTGGGCCATGTCGTCCAGAATGGTGGGCATGGCCGCAATGGTGGTGGCGTGAATATCATGAAAGAGAAAAATGCCATGCCCCCCACCCCCCTTCGCGGGCAAAATATGGCCCTCCATGGCCGCCAGGGTATGATATTTCCAATCCTCGCTGTCCTGGGACCATAACACCACCTGCAACCCCTTTTGCCGGGCCTCTGCCACCAAGGCTGCGTCATAGGAACCATAAGGAGGACGCAAAAAATGGGGCCTGGCCCCCAGTTCCTCCAGAAACCGCTCGGTCTCGTTGATCTCCCGTTCGCGAGCCGCCACGTCCAGTTTGCGCAGATCAGGGTGATCGAAGGTATGGTTTTCCACCTCGTGCCCCTCCTGTATCATGCGCCGGACCAGGTCGGGATATTGGCGAGCCTGCATCCCGAGCACAAAAAAGGTGGCCTTTATCCCGCGCCTGGAGAGTGCATCCAACAATTGCCCGGTATGCAAGCCGGGACCATCGTCAAAGGTGACCGCACAGCCACCACTGACCCGGTCTTCACGGTGGATGGTGTTAAAGTCCAAAAGCGGCAAGCTCTCCAGCGTGGCACAGTGTCCCACCCCGGTCAGCCACCCCACCAGCAACGGGACCATCCACAACCGCCGTACCATCCCCGTCCAGAACGACTGGCCGGCACTGTCTTTGCCCATCTCCACCTCCAGGAATCCTTTGTTTGACCATTATTTGTTCAATTTTAGCCGGATGCCCCACGGTATACAATGGAGGGACTACTGGCGTTCATAAATAAAAATTGACTTTTCCCTGCCAGGCGGCCATTGTGGGGAGTTGGACGCCATTTTTTATTCATAGGGCAGTCGGCAGCGTTCAGGAATTGGTCGAGAGGCCCCCATTTTACAAGAAGGTAATACGTGTCTGATTTTTCCAAGTTTAACCTGTTGTCCCCCCTAGAGACCGCCTTGACCGAAGCCGGTTATTTTATTCCCACCCCCATCCAGGAACAATCCATCCCCATTCTCATGGCCGGTCGTGATCTGTTGGGTATTGCCCAAACCGGTACCGGCAAAACAGCGGCCTTCGCCCTGCCCATTCTGGACCGTCTGGGACGGCATCGCGGAGCCGGACCGCAGGGCACCCGGCACAAGGCGTTGCCGCGCAACGCCCGAGTGTTGATCCTGACCCCCACGCGGGAACTGGCCTCCCAGATTGATGCCAGCTTTGCCAAATATGGTCGATATCTGCGCATGTCGCGGGCCGTCGTCTACGGCGGCGTGGGACAACAACCCCAGGTGCGGGCCATGGAACGAGGGGTCGATATTCTGGTCGCCACCCCCGGCCGTCTGCTCGATCTGATCAACCAACGGCATGTCTTCCTCGACAAGCTGGAAATTTTCGTCCTGGACGAGGCGGACCGCATGTTGGACATGGGCTTTATCAATGACATCCGCCGCATCGTTGCCCTGTTGCCGACCGAACGGCAGACATTGCTCTTTTCGGCCACCATGCCCAAGGATATTGCCCAGTTGGCGGAAGGATTGCTGCGGGATCCGGTCCGGGTGGAGGTGACCCCCCCGGCTTCCACAGTCGACAAGGTCAACCAGAAGGTGTTGTTTGTCGACAAGTCGAACAAACGCCATCTGCTCCATGCCATTCTGGTCCAGGAGGATGTCCATCGCGCCCTGGTCTTCACCCGCACCAAACACGGGGCCGACAAGGTGACCAATGAACTGGAACTGCGCAATATACGGGCCGTTGCCATTCATGGCAACAAGTCCCAGGGGGCACGGGAAAAGGCGTTGAGCGATTTTCGGGCAGGTCATGTGCGGGTGTTGGTGGCGACCGATATTGCCGCCCGTGGCATTGATGTGGTAGGCATTACGCACGTCATCAACTATGATCTACCCAACGAACCGGAAAGCTATGTGCATCGGATCGGGCGCACCGCCCGCGCCAACGCCACAGGCACCGCCATCTCGTTTTGTGATGCCGATGAGAGGCCCTTCTTGCGCGATATTGAGCGGTTGACACGGCGTGAAGTCGCGGTGGATTTGGACCATCATTATCATTCGGACACGGCAGCCAATGCCTTGGGGGTGGGAACGGGCAAAAAGCCGACCGGACGGGCGGCGACACCACAACCCTCGCGTCGGGTGGGTGGCGGGCGGGGAACCCCCATGAAAACGGGACGGGCCAGACAACCACAGGCTCCGACTGCGGCGCGTTCGTCACACCCTCGGTGAATGTGCTCTCCCCCAGGGGTTGCCCCTGGATCCCACCCTACCCTATGCACACATCTTTATGCTGATAAAAAGTCCGAAGCATATTGTGCAGTTATAGGGGTCCAGGGGGATTATCCCCCTGGTGGGGTCCAGGGGCGAAGCCCCTGGTGGGGTCCGGGGCGAAGCCCCGTGAGGCACACGATA
>JADFYM010000278.1:0-2552 GCA_015233035.1 Magnetococcales bacterium | reverse complement strand
TGTTGCCGTCATGCCCGCGCCGGCGGGCATCCAGGGAGACCGATGGTCAAGGCCATACCTGTCATTTTAGCTTTGTCGCCCCAGTAGTGGTTCAACCAACCTGATTTAACGGGTGAAGTTTTATGGGGTCCAGGGGCTTCAGCCCCTGCAAGGCATGTACCCCTCTTCCGGGGCTTCGCCCCGAACCCCACCAGGGCTCTGCCCTGGACCCGCCAGGGGGATGATCCCCCTGGACCCCCAACCATTTTCAAAACCCATCCAATCAGCTTTGTCGCCCCAGTAGGCAATGGCCGGTCGAGGGAATGATCCAGGCACGGGCACACATCGCCCCGGTTTACGAAAGGTCTGCCAGCACACTTTCCAGCGTGGGAGCATCCAGGATTCGGAGACTCCAGGCCTCCAAAACAGACGGCTCTGCCCTGGCTATTTTTGCGCTGGCCCACTCAGGTACGGCACCAAAGCGGCGTTGCAATAGGTGTGTCAAAATCGATGCCCCTTCTTCCTGGCGACCTTCCTGGCGACCTTCCTGGCGACCTTCCTGGCGACCTTTCTGCTCACCCTCTTGGCGCACCATCTGTACCCACTCTGGCTTGCCTTTGGCCAATATCTCCTGCGCAAATTGTGACATCATCTCAGCTTCCTCCTGCGGGTTGATGCGGCGCACAACCTGCCGCACACGCTCTTCATCCAGGTACGGGAATGTCGTCAATAAATACAACAACACCGACAATAAAAGCTCGGGAGCATCCACTAAAGCGGCAGTAATATTTTCCAGGGCATCCATCTGCGCCTGCGGGTCGCGCGTCCCGTATTTCAACGCCAGCAAACCGGCCCGCAAACGCGCATGCTGTGACAGTTGTTCATCTGGAATCGGCCCAAGGTCCACCACCGGAAAGCGGAAATTCATCAGCCAGGGACGCAAGGCTTCGTCCGCGTCGACCAGAAACAGGAACTCGTTGGGGATCCGCCACTCTTGCTGCCCATGGTACAACAGCAGAGGCAAGACTGCCGGCAACTTCTGCCACCGTTCGTCCTCTCGGGTTTTCTGCTCTGTGAAGGCATACATGCCCCGACAGAATTGCCAGCCCACCTTCTCGTCCTCATAGCTCTTGTGTTCCAACAGAGCGTAGAGAAACAGGGGCTTGCCACTGATCATCCTGGTCTGAAACAAGCGGTCCGAAAAATAGGGCCGCAACCGCTCCTCGACAAAAGAGCCTTCAACCAGTTGCGGAGGCTCGGACACCAGAAGCCGAGATACCTCTGGCGGCAAACTCTCCCGCAGAAAGGCACCCGCTGTCTCTGGATGCGACATGAGTGCCTTGAACAAACGGTCATGGGGTTGGGCAATTTCGCTCATGCGGCAAGCATACCAGTTCCACGCTTACAAGTCACCATGCACCGTCCGCTATAAAGCAGCCTCTGCCCGTCCCGGCACGGAGCTGACCGTGCGCCATATTACCATGATGGTGGTGCCCTTCCACCGCCTTGATCACCTTTCCCGCACCGCCTGTCCCGGCAGTTGGTTACGCTCTTCTCACCTGTGGCACAGGGATCTCCAGAGCGTCGCACAGGACAACCATGTGGCCTTGAGCCTCACCAAACAGGTAGCTTTCAAGAGATTTCTCCATGTTCTGCAACAGAATTTCCAGGGTGGTCCCCTTGAGTAATGGCTGGAGTGCCCAGCAACAGTTCACCGCATCCGCCCGGTGTTTGTGGATGGCATTGGCCAACTCGCTCAGGTGAGAGGCTATCTCTTCAATATTCAGTGGCGTCATTCTGACACTGGACATCTCGTTGGCTGCCGGTTGCAAGGTGCCAATGGCATCCACCACCTGTTGCAAGGTGTTGGCAAACTGGTCCATCAACACCGGCCAGTCATCCTGCCGATTGTTTTTGATGGCCTGCTCGAGTGCCACAGAGGCACGAAACAGTGCCCGTGCGGAAAGGTTGCCAGACATCCCTTTGATCGCATGAATCAGACGTTGCGCAGCGTGCAGATCGTCCTGACGCTTCCCCCGCAGGGCAAGGCGAATCTCCTCCGCCGTTTTGGCAAAATCCTTCCTGAATTCAAGCAAAAGAAACCGGTATACCTGATGATTGTTCCCCAGACGATCCAGTCCCTCTGCCACGTCTATACCGGGCAGAGTGGCGGGCAGTTCCGATCCGTCCGCACCCGTCATACGGTTCGGAACGGCAACGGTTGTCACCTGGGGTCTGTCTCCCGGCTGGATCCAGGCCATCAAAGTGGCATACAGATGTCTCCGGTCGATGGGCTTGGCAATGTGGTCCACCATCCCGGCCTCCAGACACCTTTGCCGATCGCCGCCCATGGCATGGGCGGTCATGGCGATGATCGGCAGCTGCTCGAAACAGGGATTGCTTTGAATCCGGCGACAGGCCGTATAACCATCCATGATCGGCATCTGGATTGGGGTGTCCAAAAACGGCCTCCACGGTCCAAATTTATTGCCCAGGATCTGGGCCTCGTCAGCAGACACCTCACTGCCCCCCCATTCAATATTTTGGGACATTGACCGGATTTTCAGCATAGT
>JADFYM010000277.1 GCA_015233035.1 Magnetococcales bacterium | reverse complement strand
AAATCACGTCGTTCATCGCGTATTTTAACAAGGCGATGTCGAAACCGTTCCGTTGGACCTACCAGGGCAAACCCCTTGCGGTCTGAAGGAGGGTTCCGAATTTCCGCTGTGCACCACTACGCATCCCGATGTGGGCTCGGTTTAATCCCTCTCAAATTGATCCGCATAATTTTTCAGCAGACCTGGCTCCTGTTCCTCTTTGCGCAAGAAACAGTTGCCGATGGCCAGGGTTTCGATCCCCGTTCCCATGAAACAGTGGAAGGCATCCTCGGGTGAGCCGACAATCGGCTCGCCCCGCACGTTGAAACTGGTGTTGACCAGCACCGGACAACCGGTCTGGGCCTTGAACAGCGAAAGCAGGGCATGATAGCGGGGGTTGGTCTCCCGGTGTACCGTCTGGAGACGGGCCGAATAGTCCACATGGGTGACCGCCGGAATTTCGGAACGGGGCACGTTGAGCTTTTCAATGCCGAAGAGTTGGCTTTCGCGCTCGGTCATGGGCCGCCGTCGCTCGGAGCGGACATCGCTCACCAGGAGCATGTAGGGGCTGTCCCCCGCCCATTCAAACCAATCCGCCACATCCTCCCGCAGAATGGAGGGGGCAAAAGGCCGGAAAGATTCCCGAAATTTAACCTTCAGGTTGAGAACCGACTGCATGTGCGGCGAGCGGGCATCGCCCAGAATGGAGCGCGCGCCCAGGGCACGGGGACCAAACTCCATGCGTCCCTGAAACCAGCCCAGAGCTTTTTCCTCCTGCAAGGCCTGGGTACAAGCCTGGAGCAGGGCGGGTTCCTCCAACACTTGAAAACGGGCACCCACAGCCCGCAGACGACGTTCGATCTCTTCTTGCGCAAATTCCGGTCCCAGATAGGATCCCTGCATCCGGTCTGCGGCGGAGGCTTGCGGTTCCCGTGGTTGCCCCAGATGCCAGTGATAGGCGGCCAGGGCCGCCCCCAGTGCGCCACCTGCGTCGCCCGAGGCCGGTTGGATCCAGATATGCTGAAAGGCCCCGTCGCGGGCAATCTTGCCGTTGGCCACACAATTCAAGGCCACGCCGCCCGCCAGGCAGAGATTTTTCTGTCCGGTTTCAGCGGCCAGGGCGCGGGTCAAGCGCAACACCACCTCTTCGATCACCACCTGAATGGAGGCGGCCAGATCCATCTCGCGTTGGGTCAGCGGGGTTTCGGGATGGCGGGGCGGCGCGCCAAACAGGGCGGCAAACCGGTCGTTGGTCATGGTCAGACCGGTACAATAATCAAAATAGGCCATGTTCAGGCGAAAGGAGCCGTCCGGCTTGAGATCCAGGAGATGGTCAAAAATGGTTTGCACATAGCGGGGTTCCCCATAGGGGGCCAGACCCATCACCTTGTATTCCCCGGAATTGACCTTGAACCCGGTATAATAGGTGAACGCGGAATAGAGCAGACCCAGGGAGTGGGGAAAATGGATCTCTTTGGTCAATTCCAGACGGTGGCCGGAGCCAAACCCGGCGGTCGTGGTGGCCCATTCACCGACCCCGTCCAGGGTGAGAATGGCGGCCTCCTGGAAGGGGGAGGGATAAAAGGCACTGGCGGCATGGCTCTGGTGATGTTCGCAAAAAAGCAGCCGTTTTTCATCGCGAAAACCGGCATCCAAGGCCCGCAATTCATCCAGCAGCATTTTTTTCTGGAACAATTTTTCTTTGATCCAGACCATCATGGCCAGGCGAAACGATGAAAATCCCCGGGGGGCAAAGGCCAGATAGGTCTCCAGCAGACGCTCAAACTTGAGCATGGGTTTGTCGTAGAAGACCACATAATCCACTGCCGACAGGGGCAGTTGGCCTTGCGCCAGACAGTAGGCGATGGCCTGCCGGGGAAAATCCGGGTCATGTTTTTGGCGGGTGAACCGCTCCTCCTGGGCGGCGGCAATGATGCGACCGTCCTGGATCAGCGCGGCCGCACTGTCGTGGTAATAGGCGGACAGACCGAGAATATGCACGCTGTGACCCGTTCCCTAGAAGAGGGTATAGATGAAGGGTGCCACCGCCGAACCCTGGGTCAGGACGATCAGGCCACCCAGCAGGGCCATCATGAACAGAATGGGCAACAGCCAAAATTTTTTGCGTGTGCGCATGAAAGCCCATAGATCGGCAAGAAAGGACATGACTTTTTCTCCAAAATGGCTGATCAGAATGGCCGTTGCATGGAATCCGGTGCCGGATTCTGGCGCGGCAGCCAATAGCTGGCCGCTTTCTGATCAGTGTGCAGTTGCAGGGGTCGTTTGCCAAAGAGGCGCATCAACAGACCGACGGGGGTAAAGATCACCCAAAAAAGAATGCTCATCACGATGGGGGTGGTGATCCGGTTCAGCAACAGGCCAAAACGGGTCCAGAGCTGGTTGAGCGGGGCCAACAATCCGGGTCTTGCCAGGGCGATCAGGAGAAAAGCCGCAGCCACAACCAGGAATATCACCCGGACAGCCCCACCGTGGAGCAGGGGCAGCAGACCCAGGAAGGCGAAAAAACAGGTGAAAACCAGGCCGAACGAACGATCCGAGGCGGTTTTGGGTGGGTTGGACATGGTTTGCTGTTTCCTGATGCGGGGCACCCTGCGTTGTCTTGCCGGTCATTTTCCCTTAAATGGCCGGGAAGAGGGGAACTTAACAATTCTTTACAAATATTAGCGCAAGAGGGGGGCGGGTGGAAAGGTTAAAAACAGCAACCCTGCAGCGGTCATCCTGGGAACAGACATCCCAGCGATCAACGCGGCAACCCGATCACCTGCCGCATGACCCCCTCCATCCGTTCCACCATTCTTTCCAGGGAAAAGTGTTGTTGGGCAAAGAGGAGGGCATTGTTGCGCAGGGTGTGGCGCAGGGGGGTGTCCTCCAGCAACATACGCAAAGCCCCCGTCAGAGCGACCGGATCCTGGGGGGGGACCAGCAGGCCGGTGGTCTGGTGCTGGACGATTTCGGCAATACTGCCGACCGGGGTGGAGAGGACGGGCACGCCACAGGCCATGGCCTGCATCAGGGATTGGGGCACCCCTTCGTTGGCATAGGAGGGGAGGGCGAACAGATCGCAGGCTTGCAACCACGGCACCACATTGTCTTGATTGCCTGGCAGGGTGACCTGGTCTGTCAAGTGCAGATCCTGAATCTGCTGGGTCAGATTGGCCCGTTGTGGTCCATCGCCGACGATCAGCAGGTGGAGATCCGGGCGTTGCAGCGCGGCCATGGCCGCCAGCAGATGGGCGTGCCCTTTCCAACTGCGCAGGGTGGCCACAATGCCGATCGTGAATCGATCCGGGGGCAGCCCCAGTTGTTGGCGCGCCTGGGCGGGCCGGCCGGGGACAAACCGTTGCAGGTCGATGCCGGTGGGAATGGAGGTGATGCGGTCGGCCGGAAAACGGTTGTCACGGATCAATTGTTGGCGCAGGGCCTCTCCCGTGGTGACAATGTGGCGACAGCTTTGGGTATAGAGCCAGCGGGTGGCCAGGTTGCGGGGCACGGGTGCGGAGATGTGGCGCAGTCGGATGACAGGGGGTGGCTGCCAGAGGAGGCGGCAGGCCAACGCGGTCAGCCAACTGTCGGTGGAACTGTGGGTGACGATGACATCCACGGGATGGTTGCGCAGCCAGCGGGCCATATCCAGCACACCGGGCAGCCCTTTGCGTCCGATGCGCACGGCCTCTGCGGGCAGGTTGCGCGCCTGGGCGGCGGCAAAGATGCGGGCGTTGGCGGGACAGAGGAGCGCAACCTGCTGGCCGCGTTGCTGCATCGCGCTGGCTTCCGTGAGGATGCGAATCTCCTGTCCGCCCCAGCCCAGGGAAGATTCGGTGTGCAGAATGCGCAGGGGGGGGAGGTGGGTGTCAGGCATGGGTTTTCCGTGTTGTTCTGTGTGGTCGCAATGGGGTATGCTGGTCGCCTGTTCATCATGGGCCATTGCTGGGGAGGGCGGTGAACCGCCCCCCCAGACCCCCCCACCCTTTTTTTTTAATAATTTTTAAGGGGGTCCGGGGGGGGATTATCCCCCCCGGTGGGGTCCAGGGGCAACGCCCCTGGCGGGCCGCCACCATGATCGAAGTCTGCAACTCTATGGGAATGGGTGCCACAACGCAATGGACAGTTCCTCACCGCCCCTTTCTTTGGCCCTGATTCGCCAGCGTTATACGCCGTTTGGGGGGGCGGAGCGGTTTTTGGACCGGGCCATGGGTGCTTTGCGGGCGGATGGGGTCCACCTCACTCTGCTGGCGCGGAGTTGGTCCGGCGAGGTGGCGGGGTTGCAGACCCTCTCCTGCAATCCGCCGGGTTGGGGGCGATTGTGGCGGGATATGAGTTTTGCCTGTTGTGTCCGTCGCCAGTTGCGGCGGCACCATTTTGATCTGGTGCAATCCCATGAGCGGATAGCGGGCTGCGATCTCTATCGGGCGGGGGATGGGGTGCATCGTGTCTGGTTGGAGCAGCGTGGCCGCACCTTGGGATGGCCGGGCCGTCTGGCGACGGCGTGGAGTCCCTACCATCGGTATGTTCTGGCGGCGGAACGGCGGCTGTTCGAGAGTTCCCGTTTGCGGGCGGTCATTTGCAACTCGGAGATGGTGCGGGCGGAGATTGCGCGCTGTTTTGTGATCGATCCCGCCAAGCTGCATGTCATTTACAGCGGGGTGGACAGCGAGCGGTTTCATCCCTCCTTGCGGGAGCGGTGGCGGGTGGAGACCCGGCAGCGGTGGTCGATTCCCCCGGAGGCTTTTGTGTTGCTGTTTGTCGGCTCGGGTTTTGCGCGCAAGGGGGTGCCGATTTTGCTGGAGGCCATGGCCCAGTTGCCGGCATCGGTCTGGTTGTGGGTGGTGGGGCAGGATCGGCAGAGTGGGGCGATGCAGCGGCGGGCGCGTCGTCTGGGGCTGGGCCAACGGGTCTGTTTTACCGGCGGGCAGCGGGGGGTGGAGTCGTTTTATGGGGCGGCGGACGGGCTGGTCTTGCCCACGTTGTATGATCCGTTTCCCAACGTGGCCCTGGAAGGGATGGCGGCGGGGCTGCCGTTGGTGACCTCGCACCAATGCGGTGCGGCGGATCTGATCCGGCATGGCGAAAACGGGTTGCTGGGGGATGCCTTGGATCGGGCGCAGTTGGTGGCCAATATTCGGCTGTTGCAGGCCGACCCCGTGCGCTGTGCGGCCATGGGCCGGGCGGCCCGGCAGACGGTGGCACCGTTGACGTTGGAGGCGATGAGTCAGCGGTTGTTGGGGTTGTACCAGACTTTGTTGCAGCGGGGGTGAGGTTGATGAAACGAGTGATGCCTTGCGTCCCTCCTCGGATTTGCTATCCTGAACTTCTCCATCGCATCCTCCTACAGTCAAGTTGGAGCTAAACCGCACCTATTTCGGAATGCGTAGTTTCCGTCATCTCCGCGAAAGCGGGGATCCAGGTTTCGCAGTCTCCGTCATCCCCGCGTAGGCGGGGATCCAGATCTCGCAGGTACCACCTGGATTCCCGCCTGCGCGGGAATGACGTTTGAAAAACTACGCATCCCAT
>JADFYM010000276.1 GCA_015233035.1 Magnetococcales bacterium | reverse complement strand
TTTAATAATAAAAAAATGGCGGGTCCAGGGGGATCATCCCCCTGGTGGGGTCCAGGGGCAAAGCCCCTGGTGGGGTTGGGGGCAAAGCCCCCATTGAATCACCCAAACCTGCCCGGATGGTCCGCTATTTTGCCGTGCCATGCAAGAAATTAAAACGACCACCGCATCAACGCCATCCCCTTCCCCGAAATTTTTGTGTTATACTCCTTGTCCGGGTTGTCGGTATGTCCTGAGATCAGTCAAGGAAGGAATGTGGGCTATGGCCAAATTTGTGTTTGTGACCGGTGGGGTGGTGTCATCCCTGGGTAAAGGACTGGCGGCGGCCTCATTGGCCTGCCTGCTGCAAGCGCAGGGCAAAAGGGTGACCATCCAAAAGTTGGATCCCTATATCAACGTGGATCCGGGTACCATGTCCCCGTTCCAGCACGGCGAGGTGTTTGTCACCGACGACGGAGCCGAAACCGATCTGGACCTGGGCCATTATGAACGATTTCTCGACATTCCCATGGGTCGGGGCAACAATTTTACCACGGGACGCATCTACCAGCGGGTGATTCGCAAAGAGCGGCGGGGCGATTATCTCGGTTCGACGGTGCAGGTGATCCCGCACATTACCGATGCCATCAAGGAGGCCATCCTCAGCGTGGCCACCAATGTGGAGATCGCCATTGTCGAAGTGGGCGGTACGGTCGGGGATATTGAATCCTTGCCCTTTCTCGAAGCCATTCGCCAACTGCGCAACGACCTGGGCCGGGAAAATACCCTGTTCATGCACCTGACCCTGTTGCCATACATTCCCACCTCGGGCGAGTTGAAGACCAAACCCACCCAGCACTCGGTCAAGGAACTGCTGGCCATCGGGATTCAGCCCGATATCCTGATCGTGCGCAGTGATCGGGAAGTGCCTGTCAGCGTGCGCAAAAAGATTGCCCTTTTCTGCAACGTCGATCCCAATGCGGTCATCAATTGTCAGGATCAGGAGAGCATTTACAAGGTGCCGTTTGCCCTCTACCTGGAGGGGTTGGCGCGCAAGGTGCTCAGCCACTTGAATCTCCCGGCGGACGAACCGCGCATGGAAGACTGGGAAGATGTCCTGGAAAAAACGGTCAATCCGGCCCATCGGGTGACCATCGGCATTGTCGGCAAATATGTCGACTTGAAAGATGCCTACAAATCCCTGATCGAGGCCCTGGCCCATGGAGGTATTGCCCACAATACCCGCGTGGCGTTGCGCTGGGTGGATGCCGAACAACTGGACAAGGAGGATCCCGCCGCCTTGCTGGACGGGGTGGATGGCATCCTGGTGCCGGGCGGTTTCGGAGAACGCGGTTCATTGGGCAAGCTGGCGGCCATTCGCTATGCACGGGAGGAAAAAATACCCTTTTTCGGTATTTGTCTGGGGATGCAGATGGCGGTCGTGGAGTTTGCGCGGCACTTTTTGCATCTGCTCCAGGCCAACTCCACCGAATTTGACCCCAACACCACCGCACCGGTGGTGGCTCTGATGACCGAATGGATGGCGGGGGATCAGGTGCAACAGCGGGATCAGGGGATGGACAAGGGCGGCACCATGCGTCTGGGGGCCTATCCCTGTCTGCTCAAGCCTGGCAGCCTGGCGGAGAAAATTTATGGCTGTCGCGAAATTTCCGAACGCCACCGCCACCGCTATGAAATCAACAACACCTATCGCACCGCTCTGGCCGAGGCGGGTCTGATCTTTTCCGGCACCTCTCCCGATGCGACGCTGGTGGAAATGATCGAACTGGCCGATCATCCCTTTTTTATTGCCTGTCAGTTTCATCCCGAGTTCAAGTCACGGCCCAGAAGGCCCCATCCGCTGTTTGCTGCCTTTGTCGGGGCGAGTCTGGCGGAGAGGAGGGGGGCGTGAGCGGGAACCAACCCCTCGGCGCAGTCGTTCCAGGCCGGACTGTGCCGGTCGGAGCGGTCTCTTTTGCCAACCACAGACCGCTGGTATTGATGGCGGGTCCGTGTGTGCTGGAGGGAGGCAACTTTGACCAGGGGCTGGACTTTGCGTTAAAAACAGCCGATTTCCTCAAAAAGTTGACCGATCAGGTGGGCATGGCGTTGGTGTACAAGGCCTCCTTCGACAAGGCCAACCGCACCTCGGCGAGCAGTTATCGGGGGCCGGGGCTGGAGGAGGGGTTGCGTATCCTGGAGCGGGTGCGCCAGGAGGTGGGGGTGCCGGTGGTGACCGATGTTCACGATGCGGCCCAGGCACGGGCGGCGGCGGCGGTGGTGGATCTGCTGCAAACCCCGGCCTTTTTGTGTCGGCAGACCGATTTTATTCAGGCGGTGGCGCGGGCGGGACGGCCCGTCAATATCAAAAAAGGCCAATTTTTGGCCCCCGGAGGGATGGCCGAGGTGGCGGGCAAGGCCGTTGCGGTGGGCAATGAGCAGATTTTGTTGTGTGAACGCGGTTATGCCTTTGGCTACGGCAATCTGGTGGTGGATATGCGCAGCCTGGTGATCATGGCCGAGAGTGGTTTTCCGGTGGTGTTTGATGCGACCCATTCGGTCCAATTGCCGGGGGGGTTGGGTCATGCGTCGGGGGGGGAACGGGCCTTTGTGGCCCCGTTGGCGCGGGCGGCGGTGGCGGTGGGGGTGGCCAGTATTTTTCTGGAGACCCATCCTGACCCAGATTTGGCCCCCTGTGATGGTCCCAATATGGTGCCTTTCGCCCAATTGGCCGATCTTCTGTATGCCTTGCAACGACTGGATGAGGTGCAAAAGCGATGAAACGAACGCCGTTGTTTGAGGAACATGTGGCCCTGGGGGGCAAAATGGTGGACTTTGCGGGCTGGGAAATGCCGCTCCACTATGGTTCGCAGTTGCGTGAACACAATTGGGTGCGGCAACGGTGTGGCGTGTTTGATGTGTCGCACATGGGGGTGGTCGATCTGGTCGGGGCGCGGGTGGAGACGCTGCTGCGTTTTCTGTTGAGCAACGATGTGGCCCGTATTCCAGAGCCAGGGCAGGCGCAGTATGGTTTGATGCTCAATGCCACGGGGGGGGTATCCGAGGATTTGATCGCCTATCGGCTGGATCGGGACAAGTTTTTTCTGGTGCTCAATGCGGCCACGCGGGACAAGGCTGTGGGGTGGCTGCGCATTCACGCGCCTTCTTATGGGGTGCGGGTGGTGGACCGGCGCGATCTGATGATTCTGGCGGTGCAGGGGCCCAAGGCGGCCAAACATATTCAACTGTGCCTGCCGGAGGGGGTGGGTTCCCAGGCGGTTGCGCTGAACCCCTTCCATTTTGTGCAGGATAAGGGCTGGCGCGTATCTCGCACCGGTTATACCGGGGAGGAGGGGTTTGAGCTGATTGTGCCCGAGGTGGATGGGATGACCGTGTGGGAGAGTCTGCTGCGTTCCGGGGTCGCGCCCATTGGCCTGGGTGCCCGCGACACCTTGCGCCTGGAGGCCGGGATGCACCTGTATGGTCATGACATGGATGGCCATACCTCGCCGCTGGAGTGTGGTTTGGCGTGGACCATCGCCTGGGAACCCCTGGATCGGGATTTTGTCGGGCGGGAGGCCCTGGAGGATCGCTGGGGCCAGCCCGCGCCACGGCAACGGGTCGGGTTGATCTTGCAGGAGCGGGGCGTGTTGCGGGATCAGCAGGTGGTTTTATGGCAAGGGGCAGCGGTGGGGCGGATTACCAGTGGGGGATATTCGCCCACGCTGGAAAAGGGGATTGCCCTGGCGCAGGTGGCCAGTGCGGTGCCGATGGGCGGGATGTGTCAGGTGGATATGCGGGGGCGGATGATGGATGTGCAGGTGGTGCGACCGCCGTTTGTGCGGTTGGGGAAGGTGGTGTTTCGGGTGCAGTGAGGCCAGCCAGCGGATGCGTCGATTCATACGAACCATGGGAGTGTTGCATGCCAATCCAGCGACAATTGGTTGAGGTGACCAACCGACAGGTCATGATTGAACTGCCAGCATCCTTTGTGAATCACCGTGTTGAGTTGATCGTCTGCACGATGGATGATGAAGCTGCATCGCAGACAAAACGACGCCGACCGCATCCAGAGATCGCGGGAAAGGGCCGGACCTTGGGTGATCTGGTTGGTCCCATCGTGGATGGGGAGGCGTGGGAATGCCTCCAGTGATGGTACTGGATAGCCATATCTGGTACTGGTGGATCAATCTTGAGCACGATCGCCTGCCGCAAGGTATGCTGCAACTGATCGAGAGTGCGCCGCGCGTAGGGGTTTCGCCTGTATCGTGTTTTGAACTGGCCTTGGCCTGTCGTCGTGGTCGTTTGGAATTGCCAATGCCTCCGCAGGATTGGTTTGTGCGTGCCTTGGATGGGTCTGGTGTGGAGTTGTTACCCCTGACAGCGGGCATTGCAGCGCGGGCCGTCGATTTGGCCGACATTCACCGGGATCCGTTTGATCGCATCATCATCGCGACCGCGATAGAACTGGACGCCAGGCTTGCCAGTGTGGATGGCCGTTTTTTTTCCTATCCAGAACTGGCGGACAGACTGATTGGCAGCAGGCGATAGATCCGTTTTTAGGGTGGCATCCATTTAAACGGTATGGTGATCCTCGATTATACTGCGCACGGTCACAATTGACGAGTATCGTCATTCCCGCGCAGGCGGGAATCCAGGAGGTCCAACAGGCCAAATGGATTCCCGCCTGCGCGGGAATAACGAAACAGGAAGTGTCGCTTATGACCGCGTACAGTATACCTCGATTCTGGTCCGGTTCAGGCGAATGTCAGGCAGAAATCCGTCGCAAGGGATTCGTAAAGCGCACGTACCTCCTGGGTGGTTTTTCCGATACGTTTCGCGACTTTTTTGATGCGCTTTGCCGTGATCGGTTCTCTGGGGTCAATCCAGGGAGCCATCCTATCGATGTCACGGGACAGCAGCCTTTGTTCCACATCGCCGCAGGTTTGCGCAAGTGCCTTGACGGTAGTTTGCCGCCGTTCTGGATCATCGTCATCCAGACATTGCTTGATTACGGTGGGACCGCAGTCATTGCCGAGGCGGGTGAGTGCGACGGCAGCACTCAAGCGGATTTCGTGATCCTGCTGTTCAAGCAGCGGAACCAGAGCAGCTACTGCCTGTTCACCGCCCAACCCTCCCAAAGCCTTGATGATCTCCAATCGGACCTTACCCTCCGATTCGTTTAGTCTGGCCAGCAGAAGCGGGGATGCCTGGGGATCGTTACTGTTGCAGAGAACTTGTACCAACCAGCGACGTGTGTCTTTCTCACTTTCCGGTATGGTGTCCAACACCCGGCCCAACCGGTGCATGTCGTCGTCATTTGGAGACCAAACTGGCTTCCTGTCGGTTGGGTGAGCGGAACGGTTGTCGCTCAACCACATCAACGCCCAAGCTGCGGCATGATTCGCCAGAAGGTCGTCTTTTCGTTCCAACATGCCTAGTGGACAGAAGTGAAAATCAGTGACCCGTCCACAAGGACATGATACGCTGCCTGCTCACGTTAATTTTTCTCGGAGGGCTGGCCATGGGACAAGGTCTTGAGTCTGCGATCTCTCTTTTTCTGC
>JADFYM010000275.1 GCA_015233035.1 Magnetococcales bacterium | reverse complement strand
CGTGCGCAGGCTTCGTCATCGGGAAAAACCCGTTGAAATTCAGGAAGCGTTGTCGGAAAGCCACGTGGGTCCATGACGACAGGCTAACATCAACTCACCAAATTGGCAAGCAACCGGATAGGCAGGCGATGATCAAGGCTGGCGCATGCCCAGTAAGCCTGACCCATCGTCAACCCATTTGGGGTGGATTGCAACAAATGGATGTAAGGAGACCCCATGGCTGACCTGACCCAGGACGAAACCATTTTAATTCTCGACTATGGCTCGCAGTATACCCAACTGATTGCCCGCCGGGTGCGTGAGGCACAGGTTTATTGCGAAATCCATCCCCACACGCTGAGTGCGGAGGCCATTCGTCGCCTCAATCCCAGGGGGATCATTCTCTCGGGTGGTCATCATTCCGTGTATGATCCCGGTGCCCCGGACCTGAATCCGGCGGTGTTGGCGTTGGGTGTATCGGTGTTGGGTATCTGCTATGGGATGCACCTGCTGGCCCGCCATTGCGGGGGCGAGGTGGCTCCCTCCGCCACCCGGGAATATGGACCCGCCACCCTGTGGCATGATGAACAGCAACCCAACCCGTTTCCCCATTTTTTCAAGCCCACCCACATCACCGGTTTCAAGGAGGGTCGCCCCTGGCCAAACAAGGTGTGGATGAGCCATGGGGATCATGTCAGCCAGGTGCCGAACTCTTTTCAGGTGTTTGCCAAGAGCGACAACAATATTATTGCCGGCATGGTCTCCAAGGATGGGCGGCTGGTGGGGATTCAGTTTCATCCCGAGGTCGATCATACGGAAGAGGGCGAGTTGTTGATCCAGGATTTTGTGTTGGCCCGCTGTGGGTGTCACGGTTTGTGGACCCCGCAGGGGGTGATCGAGCGTGAAATCGCGCTGGTCCGCCAAAAAGTGGGCCAGGATGCGGTCATTCTGGGCCTGTCGGGCGGGGTGGATTCGGCGGTGACGGCGGCTCTCCTCCATCGGGCCATCGGCCCGCAACTGACCTGTATTTTTGTGGATAATGGGCTGTTGCGGCTGCATGAAGGGGATGAGGTGATGGCCACCTTTGCCCAGCATCTGGGGGTCCGGGTGATTCGGGTGGCGGCAGAGGAGCTGTTTCTTTCCCGGTTGCAGGGGGTGGTGGATCCAGAGCAGAAGCGCAAAATTATCGGCCACACCTTTATCGAGGTCTTCGAGGCGGAGGCCAAAAAGATGGATGGGGTGCGCTGGTTGGCCCAGGGGACCATTTATCCCGATGTGATCGAATCGGCGGGCGGCAAGACCGGCACGGCCACCACCATCAAATCCCATCACAATGTGGGGGGGCTGCCGGCCAAGATGGGCCTGGCCTTGCTGGAGCCGTTGCGGGAGTTGTTCAAGGATGAGGTGCGGCAGGTGGGGTTGGCCTTGGGGTTGCCGGCGCGCATGATCCATCGCCATCCGTTTCCCGGTCCGGGTCTGGGGGTGCGTATTCTGGGCGAGGTGCGCCGGGAGTTTGCCGATCTGTTGCGGCAGGCGGATGCCATCTATATGGAGGAGTTGCACCGTTCCGGCCATTATCACAAGACGGATCAGGCCTTTGCTGTGTTTTTGCCGGTGAAGAGTGTCGGGGTGATGGGGGATGGGCGGAGTTATGAATATGTCATCGCCTTGCGGGCGGTGGAGACCAAAGACTATATGACGGCGGCCTATTATCCCATGCCGCATGAGTTGCTGGCGCGCATTGCCGGGCGGATCATCAATGAGGTCAAGGGGATCAACCGGGTGACGTATGACATTACCTCCAAGCCGCCGGGGACGATTGAGTGGGAATAATGAGGTCTGGGGGGATGATCCATTCCGTTCCATTACACACATCGCAAAAAGTCGTTAATATGGCAGGGGTCCAGGGGGATTATCCCCCTGGTGGGGTCCAGGGGCAAAGCCCCTGGCGGGGCGCGGGGCGGAGCCCCGAATCGGGGAACCAAAAAGCTGCGGATCAAAAAAATGTGCAGTAGCGATGATCTCTGCCTGCGGGGTGTTGTTTTTCCGGGGCTTTGCCCCGGCCCCCACCAGGGGCTTCGCCCCTGGACCCCACCGGGGGAGATAATCTCCCCCGGACCCCCATGAATAATAACAACTTTTTGCGATGTGTATAACAAGACAATTTTTCCAGAACAATCCACACAACGAGGAGCAGGCATCATGACTGAATTTCAATTTACCGATTTGTTGCATCTGGGAACAGATGAGACCAGCTATCGGTTGTTGACGGATCGGTTTATCACCACGGACCGTCTGGCGGGCAAAAAAATGGTGGTGGTTGATCCCAAGGCACTGACCTTGTTGGCAGAAACGGCGATGCGCGACGTGGCCCATCTGCTGCGTGCGGGTCATCTGCAACAATTGCGTCTCATTCTGGAGGATCCCGCCGCCTCGGCCAATGACCGTTATGTGGCACTGGAATTGATCAAGAATGCCTGCATCGCCGCCGGGATGGTTCTGCCCAGTTGCCAGGATACCGGGACGGCCATTGTCATGGGCAAAAAGGGCGACCGGATCTGGACGGGTGGTGGCGACAAGGCCGCCCTGGCCGAGGGGGTTTTCAACACCTATACCCAGACCAACCTGCGTTATTCCCAGGTGGCACCCATCACCCTCTACGAAGAGCGCAACACGGGCAGCAACCTGCCCGCCCAGATCGATATTGAGGCCGTGGAGGGCAAGAGTTATTCGTTCCTGTTCATGGCCAAGGGGGGTGGCTCGGCCAACAAGACCTATCTGTACCAACAGACCAAGGCGTTGCTCACCCCGAACAATCTGGCGGCCTTCCTGCGGGAAAAACTGCCCGCTCTGGGTACCTCGGCCTGTCCGCCGTATCATCTGGCCATTGTGATCGGCGGGTTGTCGCCGGAACAAAATCTCAAGATGGTCAAGCTGGCCTCGGCCCGCTATCTGGACGGTCTGCCCGCCCAGGGGGATGGACTGGGTTCGGCCTTGCGGGATCGGGAGATGGAGGCCCAGGTGGTCAAGATTGCCCAGGATCTGGGGCTGGGTGCCCAGTATGGCGGCAAATATTTTGTCCACGATGTACGGGTGATTCGTCTGCCGAGGCACGGAGCCTCCTGCCCGGTGGGCATTGGGGTCTCCTGTTCCGCCGACCGCAATATTCGTGGCCGCATCGACCGCCAGGGGGTGTGGCTGGAAAATCTGGAACGGGATCCGGCCCAATATTTGCCGGAAGTGGCGGAAGAGAGCCTGAGCAGTGCTGTGGTGCAGATTGATCTCAAGCAGCCCATGGTCGCCATTCGTGCCGAACTGAGCCGTTATCCCATCAAGACCCGGGTCATGCTGAACGGTCCCATCGTGGTGGCGCGGGACATGGCCCATGCCCGGATTCAGGAGCGGCTCGACAAAGGCGAAGGGATGCCGGACTATTTCCGCGACCATATGGTCTATTATGCCGGACCGGCCAAGACGCCCCAGGGCTATGCCTCCGGCTCCTTTGGTCCCACCACGGCGGGACGCATGGACAGCTATGTGGATACCTTTCAGAAAAATGGCGGCTCCCTTGTCATGCTGGCCAAGGGCAATCGCAGCCCGGCGGTCACGGCGGCCTGCAAAGCCAACGGCGGCTTTTATCTGGGTTCCATCGGCGGCGCGGCGGCCCGCCTGGCCCAGGATTGCATCAAAAAGGTGGAGGTGCTCGACTACCCGGAACTGGGCATGGAGGCGGTCTATCGCATCGAGGTGGAAGGATTCCCCGCCTTTATCATTGTCGATGACAAGGGCAATGACTTTTTTGCAGAGTTGGGGTTGTAGGGGTTGCGTGTGTGTGCAGTCATTGCCAGCATAGTTTTGCGGGTCTAGGGGGATCATCCCTTGCCAGTTTAGGTTTTCCTATATCCCATTGATTTCCGGCTTTTTTCTCCCCTCTCCCTCCGGGAGAGGGGTCGGGGGTGAGGGAACGCCGCCGGGATGTTCCACCCATTCCAGAGGGAGAGGGAGAGGGAGAGGGAGATTTGGGATAACCTCGCTTCCTTGGCAAGAGATTTACAATCCGCTCTCATTGGTCGTCACGTAATAAAAACCGATCCATCTCATTACCTCCTGAGGGAGAAAATGACGGATTTGATTGCTGAATGTCAGCACGCACCAAACCGCACCTGTTTCGGAATGCGTAGTGGGGCGACAAACCTAAATTGATGGGCAGGCTTCACCCTGCGCCTATTTCCGTCATGCCCGCGAAGGCGGGCATCCAGGGAGGCAGATGGTCAAGGCCGTACCTTTCATTTTAGCTTTGTCGCCCCAGTAGTTTCCGTCATCCCCGCGAAAGCGGGGATCCAGGTTTCGCAGTCTCCGTCATCCCCGCGTAGGCGGGGATCCAGATCTCGCAGGTACCACCTGGATTCCCGCCTGCGCGGGAATGACGTTTGAAAAACTACGCATCCCGAGGTGGGCTGGGTTTAGGTCTCCAAAAAATTTTCTTGCGCTTATGGTGCTGGTACTGTGTGCGCAACAGAATTAACACTGAAGCGCATAAATGACTGCTTTTCCACATTTGTAGTGCCATGTTTAGGCAACACAATCTCCCTGCATGCCGCATTCGCCCCGGCATATACATTGCCGTAGATGGGATCGCTTCCATCCTCGTTCGTGTTTAAGACTTTTGTTACAGCACTAAAACACGCTGAATTAGTTGCATCGAATGTCTTACTCTTAACTATATCATACAGCAAGTAATCACCTTTTAAAGGCTTTGAATCAGCATCCTTGCGCAAAAGATGAAAAGTCCCTGTAAACTCCTTACTTGCGCCAGTTTCTAGTAGCAACCTTTCAACAAAATGCATCTCCTCAGAGGTATCATAACTACCAGCCCATACGATGCCATTCCACAATCCTTGAGCGGTTTGTTTCCCCCACGTAAGCAACCCGCTAATCCCGCCGTTTTTGTACATTTTTGCGAGCGTTTCCTTGTAACTGGCACCATCTACCTCGTAAAGAATAACTTCTATTTTATAATCAGAAGTATCATCTGTCTTGAACAATACTGACTCATTATTAGAGAAAGGCACACCTGCAAAGGGAGACATATCCATCTTGACACTGGACATGGTGAATGAACGATTGACGAATAAAGGATCATCTTTTTGCAACTTTGTGGCTTTTGTCAGTAGCCACAACTCGCGCCCTTTAAGAAACTCCTCTTGGTTCAGTGTCCAAGAGGAGTCATCAGCACCCGGTGGCGTAAATCTCGGATTGTCCTGTCTGAATCCGTGTTTTCTCATAAACCCGGCGCGCAACTCCAACAACTTAATTTCGTAAATACTTTTACTGGAAATGTAAACCGGATTTCCTCCCAAGAAGCGATCCTGATCATCAGTAGTGATTTTATATGTAACTTGGTCAGATTGTTGCTTGATTCCTGGCGGTTCAGCTTTATACAAAAATGCTCTAGTGGTGCACAGCGGAAATTCGGAACCCTCCTTCAGACCGCAAGGGGTTTGCCCTGGTAGGTCCAACGGAACGGTTTCGACATCGCCTTGTTAAAATACGCGATGAACGACGTGATTTTTTCCC
>JADFYM010000274.1 GCA_015233035.1 Magnetococcales bacterium | reverse complement strand
GGGAAAAAATCACGTCGTTCATCGCGTATTTTAACAAGGCGATGTCGAAACCGTTCCGTTGGACCTACCAGGGCAAACCCCTTGCGGTCTGAAGGAGGGTTCCGAATTTCCGCTGTGCACCACTAGTACATTTCTGGTAGTGGGTCTGGGTACCTTCGGCAGTTATGTGACCAGGACCTTGTATGACAGTGGGGCCTATGTGCTGGCAGTGGATTGGAAAACGGGGCCAGTCAATGCCATCCGGGATATGGCATCGAAAGCGGTCTGCTGCGACGCCACCAACCCGGACACCATGCTGGCCATGGGGGCCTTTGATATGGGCACTGCCATCGTGGCCATGCGCAACCATTTTGATGCCACCGTGCTGATTACCATCGCCTTGCGTAAACACGGTATCCCGCACATTACGGTCCAGGTGGACAACGAGCGACAGGCCAAGGTCATCCAGACCGTCGGGGCCACGGAAGTCATTTTTCCGTTTCGTGACACGGCGTTGCACCTCGCCCACCGTTTGATCCATCCCGAGGCCGACGGCATTGCCTTGGGGCGTAATATGGGCATCATCGACATTCGTTGTCCCGAATCGTTCGTGGACCGTACCCTGGGCGACTTGGCCTTGTATGCCCAATACGGCGTTACCTTGGTGGGACTGCACATTCCCCCCCTGGATGATCACCACCCCCAGGAACTACTGGTCAACCTCGCCCCGGACACTCGATTGAGGGCTGGGCATAATTTGCTGTTGATGGGAAACCATAAACAATTGACCCGGTTCAAAACGACTGTCCAGCAGTCACAATCAGACACTTTGCTTCATCCCCCATCACACCTTGAACGCGACTGGAATCTGAGTTCATTCGTTCATTATGTGTTCTGACAATAATTGACCAGTAAATGCAAAACCCCCCGCCTATGCCTGGGGTAGCCTTGTTACCTCATGGGTGGGCCGGTTGGTGGCCACATAGGGTAGCCAGGAGGGAAAGGGACCTATTCCAAGGAGTGGTAGGCCGACCACGGTTTAAATGTGGCGGCACCCGATGGATGGACTCCGTCACCAGTTTCACGAAAGGACAAGACGATAGCCCACTCCTGATGCTGTCAGGATATATCTGGGCGCGTTGGGATCGTGTTCCAGCTTGTGTCGCAGATTGGACATGTAGACCCGCAGATAATGGATTTTGTCGGCATGATGCGGTCCCCAGACGTCGCGCAGCAGGGCCCCGTGGGTCAACACTCGTTCGGCGTTGGTAATCAGTTGCGCGAGCAGCCGATATTCAATGGAGGTCAAGTGGACGACCTCCCCGTTCCGGGTTACCGTGCGCAAGACAAGATTGACTTCCACATCCCCAAAACGAACAGAGGGTACATCATCCGTGTGGGCACGGACCGAACGGCGCAACAAGGCGCGCACTCGAGCCAGAAGTTCCGGGATACCAAAAGGCTTGGTCAAGTAATCGTCGGCCCCTACATCCAGTGCTTTGACCTTGTGGGCTTCGTTGGTACGCGCCGAGAGGATCAGAATGGGCAGATTGGACCACGAACGTATATCTTGGATCACATCAATGCCATCCATATCCGGCAAACCCAAGTCCACAATGAGCAAGTCAGGACGACGGGTTCCGACGTCCATTAATCCTTGTGTGCCCGTCGCCGCCTCTATCACCGTGTACTGTTCCGCCTCCAGGGCAACACGGACGAACCGGCGGATTTGGGGTTCATCCTCGATGACGACGATCAATGTTGTCGGGTCAGCCATCAGGGTTCCTCCTCTGGAATGTCGGGCAGATTGCCCACGGGCGGGGTAGTAGTACAAGGGGGTTTGACCATGGGCTCATGCCAATCAAGGTGAATCCAGAGCAGGGCCGGTGTCGTCGCAATGGTGGTCACAAGTGCCATAATGACCAGCATCGTGAATACCGTGGGCGAAATAATCCCGAGGTCAAGGCCAATATTCAGAACAATGAGTTCCATGAGCCCACGAGTGTTCATGAGGATGCCTATGACGCTTGCCTCGGACCAACTGAGCCCCGTCAATCTAGCGGCGACGGCACTACCCCCAAACTTCCCCAGCGTGGCGATCAGAATCAGTGCTCCGGTGACCAACCACTCCCCCGCCTGACTGATAAGACCGATTTGGGTACGCAGTCCACTGTAAGCAAAGAAGAGCGGCAGGAAAAGAACGACCGTTACCGTCTCAAGCTTCTCGACTAGGGACTCCGCTATCTTGGCCTCCTTTGGCAAAATGGCACCAAAGAGAAACGCGCCGAATAGGGCGTGAATCCCAATCAGTTCCGTCAGGGCACTGGAGGCAAACAGAAGAAGCAGACTAAACGCAACCACCGATGGTATAAGCCCCCCCCGACCGACAACGCGCCCCCCAAGAATACGCAGCAACGGGCGTACAAGAAACACCATCACCAAAATGAAAATCAGTGCCAACACCGTGGTCCAGAACGCTGAGGCGATACTTTGGTTGCTGGCCACCGCGACGACAAGAGCCAGGAGGCACCACGCAGTTACATCATCGACAGCCGCGCAGACGATGGCGATCGCCCCGACACGGGACTCAAGCAGATGGTGTTCTTCAAGGATGCGTGCCAGCACAGGAAAGGCCGTCACGCTCATCGATATCCCCAGAAACAGGAGGAACGATATGAAGGGAACCCCAGGCGAGGCATAGACCGCGTACAGCCACCAGGAGGCACCAGCCCCAAGAGCAAATGGAACTATAATACTCGCGTGACTGATAAATACAGACTCCCCAGTGCGCACCTTAAACAGTTTGAGATCTAGTTTCAGCCCGACCAGGAACATGAAAAGAACAAGCCCAATCTGGCTCAACATCCTCAAAACCGTCAGAGAACTCTCTGGGAACAGCACCGTCATGGCCTCAGGCCACACCCACCCCAGCAAAGATGGCCCCAAGGTGATTCCGGCAATGACCTCGGCAATGACCAGTGGCTGCCCCACCCATCGGGCAACAACTCCGATTGCTCGCGAGACGAGCATCACCGCAGCGATCTGCGCCAAGAGAAGAGTCAGAGCACTGAATTCGAGATGCGGCATTGCTTCACTCTCCCTCATGGCCTATACACGATAGGGGCAAATTCCTGGCTACGCTAAAGCAATTGCGGCTGGATATCAATATCCCAGGAACCGCTTGCGACAAAATTGGGTGATCTCTCGCAACGAATTATTCCGTGGAGGTGCGGTCATCGCCACCCTGTTGCGTTGCACGCCCGCTGACATGACACCGTTGCAGGTTCCGTGGCACGGAAGGTTCCCCTACCCAGTCGGCCGTGTTCCGTTCCGACCGCACCCCTACGCCATCCTGGAACGGAACGCCAGATTTGATGTCTGCGACGAATCTGCTGGCTTTTCACGCGCCAACGGGATACGCTGGCCTTGTGTTCCTGGTGTTCGCCTCGGTGGAGGACCGGGAAGTCGGCTTGGGTGCCTTCGCTGGCATCCAAAACGCTGTAAATGGCACCCTTGATAGTGGCAGACACATGGAAGACCTGGACAAAAATCGATCTCAGTACGACACCACCTTCAAGGATTTATTCAGGCACCCACCACAGCGATTGCTGCAGGTGCTGGTTGGACAGCAGGCTGTTGCCATCCTACCGGTTGAGTTTGCATCCACCCAGAAGCGGGTGCCCGATTTGGTTTTTCTGATGGAGGATGACTCGCTCTTCCACACGGAATTGCACAGCAAGTCCGAGAATATGGATTGGCGGATGTTGATGTTCTATACGTTCATACGGCAGCAGTACCCGAACAAGGTGCTTATCCAGAAGGTGCTGTATGTCGGAGATGCGAAGTGGAAACCGCAGATTGGCATTGAGGAGCCGAATCTGTCATTCCGGTACGAGGTGGTTGACATCCGCGACATTGACTGCCGGGAACTGATGGCCAGTCCACTTTTGGAGGAAAACATCCTGGCCATTCTTTGTCGGATAGGTAATCAGAACGAGACCATTCGGGAGATTTTATGTCGAATCAGTGAGTTGCCGGACAAGGCCAGAGCGGATGCGTTGACAAAGCTGGTGATCCTGTCCCGGTTGCGTAAACTGGAAACTGTTGTCAAAAAGGAGGCTGAAAAAATGGCTCTTACTTTCAATATAATGGAAAATGATGTGTTGCGGCCGTTGTTTTTGCAGGAGCGGATGGATGGCGAGCAGAAAGGACGCCAGGAAGGCGAGGCCAAAATGCTGACCCGCCAGTTGCAACGCCGCTTTGGCAACGTACCCGATTGGGCCAGTGAAAAAATTGCCAAGGCCAATCCGACTATTTTGGAGGAGTGGAGCCTCCGGATCTTGGATGCCCCAACGCTGGAGAGTGTACTTGCAGATCTTTCGTAACGGGGATTGTCGAGAGTGGCTGTTTGGTTTCCACGAGGGAGTTGTGCCTCAGCGATAGACGAGGGCATTCACCGATGCCCTGGAAACCCGGAGCCGCAGCCGCCAGGGTGCCCGTCATGACGTCCACCCGGTCACTTGTCCAGACTTCCCCGTGGGAGCAAGCCAAAAAAGCATAGAAAAGTTCAGAGCAGATTAAATGCACAATAACATCAATATGATCCGCTTCTCTCCCTTGTCTTGGATACCAAAAAAAGTGCCCAAAACTTCTACGTTTTGGGCTTCCAAAAACAGAGAATGGTTCGCACCCAGATCGTTTCCCTCCACCATTTAAGTTTTCCAAGGACTTCTCTGCGCAAAGGCCGCCTTCTATGGCGGCTTTTGCGTGTCGAAAAAGGCCAATGTTTCCAATGGTTACGGAGACGGGTTTTTTGGACGGCCAGAAAATGGTGGACCCGCACGACGGCGGAATGGCCATTTTTCTTCTCCGTTCGGCACTATTCTCCGGCGTCTGTGGACTCACCCCCTGGCGGGTCCACAGTTTCTGGACTCACTGTTTTCTTGCAATTTCATCGTTTTAAATGAGTCGCTAATATTTGGCCATTTTGGTGTTTCGCTTCCTTGTCAAGTTGCTGGGGAAACCTGAGTCCGGTATTGGGGTGGTGAGTCCAGACGTTGCTGGAAGTATCCGTGTTTGCTTGTGTTTTGTGTTTCAAATGCTGGAATAATGCTGTCTCTGCAGTGCGTTGGTGGTGTTGAATGGCTACTCCGGAGCGAGGGTGTGAGTCTGCGCTTGGCCAAATGCTTTGGTGGTTGCCAGATGGGTGGGTGGACTTGAGTCCGTGCGGCGTTTGGCGGTTAATCATGGTCGGGATGGGGGAGTTGAACCTGGAGCCGATTTTTTGGTGATGGCGTGGTTTTTTATTTTACAGCGATTGGTTTCATCTGATAGACTTCCTCGCTGGTGGATGCGCCGCTTTTGCACCCAGTCTTCGCGTGTCCGTTGTTTGTCTGTGGCCACTGACTGGGGGCGCGCCGTTGCGTTGGTGATCTTGGTCGGCAAGTGGGGGGAGGGAAGAGAGCCCGATTTGGCCATTTTCAATTTCGGCAAACCCAGTAACGGCAATACACTAGTGGTGCACAGCGGAAATTCGGAACCCTCCTTCAGACCGCAAGGGGTTTGCCCTGGTAGGTCCAACGGAACGGTTTCGACATCGCCTTGTTAAAATACGCGATGAACGACGTGATTTTTTC
>JADFYM010000273.1 GCA_015233035.1 Magnetococcales bacterium | reverse complement strand
CAGAAAAAGAGAGATCGCAGACTCAAGACCTTGTCCCATGGCCAGCCCTCCGAGAAAAATTAACGTGAGCAGGCAGCGTATCATGTCCTTGTGGACGGGTCACTGATTTTCACTTCTGTCCACTAGCGCAACCGGCGTTTTCGCCAAATAAGCACGCCTGTCACCAGGAGGGCAAGCGGCACCCCCAAAACCAGCCCCACAAAGAGCACCACCCCGCTGTTCTGGGACAACATCAAACCGGAATCCACCACCTCTTTGGGCTTGATGGCGATAAAATTTTCATCCTCGGCCAGCCACCGCACCATATTGAGAAACAGATCCGTGTTGCCAGAAAACCCCACATAGGCATCGGCGGCAAAATTGGAATTGCCGACCACGACCATCCGTTTTTTCTCCTTCTGGACCGTCACCCCGAGCAGAATGGGCCCTTTCTGATCGGTGGCCGCATTGAATTCCAACACGCTGGCGTCCAACGGAGCCTCGTCTTGTTTGAGCTCACCCGCCGGTTTGGTCATCGCCTTCACCCAGCCCCGTTCTGCACCGGAGAGCAAACGCACCACCGTGGGTTGGCTCTTGGCCCGCTCGTCGGCCCCACTGGCGGGCGGCTCTTCCAGGCGCAAACCACGGGCCTCAGGGAAGAATGAGGCCGCCTGCAAACCGCTCGTGATCGGATGATCTCCATCATATTGGTTGACCAACGGCGTCGTCATCCCCCCGCCAAACAGACGCGCCACCGGATCGATGACCATGCCATCCAGCAGAGTAATGCCATACGATTTCAACAACTCTTCCATGCCAGTGCGGGTGTTGGGATCCACCATGAGCAGGATGCGTCCCCCCGCCTCCCACCACCGTTGCAGACGCTCCACTTCAATCGGCAACAAGGAGGTGCGCGGCCCGGCCAACACGATGGCGACCGTCTCTTCGGGAATTTTTTCCATTTCGGCCAGGTTGATCGTGGCCACCTGATAGCCCTCCCCCTTGAGCAGGGCGGCGACCTTGGAATAAGACAACCGCTCCTGACCAGCCCGCCCACCCTTGTCGGGTGCCGCATCCGCACGCTCCGGCAGGAGATGCTCTCCATGGCCGCTGACAAAACGCACCGTCTTGGTGCTGCCCTTGGCCAGCCGAATCAGGGCGTTGGTCACCGATTCCTCGGTGGTTTCCGTCACTTTTTCGGTTTTTTCGCCCGCCCGGAGCACCACCGTCCCGTACATGGCCACATCCGCCTTGCGCGCTGCCGCCGGGTCCAGATCGGGGTCAACAAAACGAATGAGCAGGTCGGGATTGGCCGCCCGATATTTTTCCAGCAAAGCCGCCAACAAAGCCCGCTGTTCCCCCTGCTCCTGCACATAGACCGTGGCACTCAGCCCCTTGGCAAAGGCCTTGACCGCCTTGATGGATTGTTCCGCCAGGGAGTGCCGATGGGTGGCCGTCCAGTCCCAACGGACCGGATAGCGATGGCTGGCATAGGCCAGCAAGCCCAGGATCAGCAACAGGATCAACCCGGTGGAAAAGCTCTGCAAGCGGAGATTGAGGCGCGTGGATCGAGACATTTTCATGGTATATATCCTCGCCTTAACCGTTGATCCGCTCGGCCATCAGCCGTTGCCGTGCAAACAACAACCCCACCGCCGCCAGCAAGAGAAAGTAGACCAGGTCCGTACTGTTGACCACCCCGGTCAAAAAATTCTGGTAATGGCTGGTCAGCGAGAGATAACTCAGCACGACACTGATGCCGTTGCCGCCCGCTTCTCCCACCCAGGAGGCAATCCACAACAGCAACAGGACACCAAAGGCCACCAGGGCCGCCACCATGGGATTGTCCGTGGCACTGGATGCCGCCAATCCCACCGCCCCAAACGCCGCTGCCAGCAAAAACAGCCCACCCAAGCCAGAAAGCGTCTGGCCCAGATCGGGCGTACCGAAGAGAAACAGCAACCCCACCGGCACCGCCAGCAAAGCGACCGTAATGGCCAAGAACAACAGCAGACCCAGATATTTACCCAGGATGATCTCCAGGGGGGACAAGGGCGAGGAGGCAATGGCCGCCCAGGTACCGCGCCGTTTCTCTTCGGCAAACAGGCGCATGGTCAACATGGGCATGATCAGCAGGAGCAATACTGCTGCATTGCCCAGCATGGGGGCAATGGTCCAATCCGTCAAAGAGAGTTTGGGCACCTCCCCAAACGACTGAAACTGCACCAGTTTCACCTGATAATTAAAAACGGCGGCCATGAACATATAGGCGGTGATGGCAAACAGCACGGCCAGCAAGGTCCAGGCCAGCGGGGAAAGAAACATACTGCGCAACTCGCGCAAGGCGATGGTCGACGCGGCTCTCATGACGATACCTCCTCGGACGCATAGGCGGCAACCGTGTCCGCCCCCTCCTCACGGGTGGTCAAGTGCAAAAATATTTCTTCGAGGGACTCACCCGCCGGCACCAACTCCCGCAAATCCCAACCCTGCGTGGCCGAACGGTGAACCAGTTCGGGAATGGGGTCGCTGCCCGGCGCGGGGGTGATTGTCCAGCCGCCCTCCCTGGCCTTGATGCGGGCAATACCGGGAATTTGTTGCAAGATATCCAGATCCGGGGGATGATTCCAGCGCATGAAAAAGGAACCGATGCCCGAGGCTTTTTGCTCCAGCCCCTCCAGGGTATCGTTGGCCACGATGCGACCCTGATTGATGACGGCCACCCGATTGCAGGTCATGCGGACCTCGGGCAGGATGTGCGTCGAGAGCAGGACCGAATGCTCCCCACCCAGGTCACGAATCAGTTGGCGAATCTCCCGGATCTGGATGGGATCCAGACCCACGGTCGGTTCGTCGAGAATGACCACCTCGGGGCTGTGGATAATGGCCTGGGCGATACCGGCGCGTTGGCGATAGCCCTTGGACAGGTTGCGCAACAGACGGTCCGCCGTCGCCTTCAGTCCGCACCGGTCCATGGTGTGGTCCACGGCCAACCGGATCCGGGCACGGGGGACACGCCGCAACGCCGCCAGATAGGTGAGATATTCGCGCACGGTCATCTCATCGTATATCGGGGGGGTTTCGGGCAGAAAGCCGATTTTGGCGCGGGCGGCCACCGGGTTGGCGATCATGTCCAGACCGGCGACATGGACGCTGCCTTCGGTGGGGGCCAGAATACCGGCCAGGATGCGCATGGCGGTGGTCTTCCCGGCCCCATTGGGCCCCAAAAAGCCCATCACTTCGCCGCGTTGCACCTGAAATCCGATGGCGTCCAACGCCTTGGTTGGACCATAATTACGGGTCAGTTCGGATATTTCAATCATTGTTTCCGGCATGATCAGTTCCTCACACTGGGTGTATACCACGATGCTGGCGTACTATAAGCGCAGTCACCCGATCTTGCAAGAAACGTTGATCACCCTGGGCGGGTGGCGCGAAGCATCCCGCCGTTCTGCGTCCCGCTTGAGTGGAAGCTGTCATGCCGCATGGAGAGGAACAAGCGCGCACAAATTTGGACATCCATAGCCGTTTTTGGACGCCGAAAACCAATACACCTACTTGCTATCCATACTGGTCACCCCAGTCCAAAGCTCACCAACCCCTTCTTTGAGAAAATGTTCACATCGATCCATGTAAATTCTCGCCGCTTTATCCTCAGGACATTCGAGAAGAACCTGTTCCATAATGGCAATGGTTTCCGTGAATTCCATCTGTTCATATGCGGCAATCCCTGTCGCAAACAAATCTTTAGTTTTCAGTTTTAACTTCAGGAGCGTGTTGTCAACATCTCCATCCAACACCTCAAAAATGGTGACCGGTTCGGATTTCCCCACGACCCGCACCCGATCCAACAGTCTGATGGGATACCTCAAGGGTCTTGCCAGCTTGACATACGTTTGCTCACTGATTAGGATCTGTGCCCCATAGACCTTGGTCATGCCCTCAACGCGAGCCGCCAAATTGACCGCATCACTGATGACGGTACCTTCCATACGAAAGGTTTCACCAATGGTGCCCAGCATTAAATCACCAGTATTCAACCCGACACCAATCCTAATGGGAACATAGCCTGCTTTCATTCGGCCCTGGTTATAAATGGCTAATTTTTGCAACATCCCAATTGCTCCTTCCACGGCATCATCCGCACAACCTGCAAAAAGGGCCATAATAGCATCGCCAATATATTTATCGATAAACCCTTTATGCTCTCGGATAACAGGCCCCATACTCTCCAAATAGGAATTCAAAAAAAGAAAATTTTCTTTTGGTGACATTTTTTCTGAAAGACTGGTAAACGAACGGATATCAGAAAACAGAATAGTCATACTCATTTGAGTGTGATTACCCAATGAAACATCGACAATATTCTCTTTTTCAAGAAGATGTAAAAATTCAAGCGGTACAAATCGACTGGATGCTATATTGATTGCTTGCAGTGCATCACGAGAATATTTAATATCCAAGGCCATGGCGTTCAACGCTGACGCCAGTGATCCCATTTCATCCCGTGTTTTCACCTCGAGCTGTACATCAAAATTACCCTTCGCAATATTTTTGGCGACTTTATCCATTGCCCGGATCGGACGAATCAATAAGGCGTTCAGCACAACAAAAAACAGCCCCCCCGTGACCAGAATACTGACCAGGATCACACTCGCAACGATCAAGCCCAACGACCGACTGGCGGCGAGAATCTCTTCTTCAGGCAATACGGCAAACAAAAACAAATCATCATGCAACTGCTTTCCTTGAAAGAAGACAATCTGTCCTTGATACTCTGCCTTGAAAACGGTATCAGCGTGGGTGTTTTGAAGCAATTGACTGAACAATGGCTTTGGCAAGGAACGCTGTAATTGCTGTGCATCAGGATGAAAGAGAATGGTTCCCTGACGGTTGGTCAGAAAAATCCAGCCATTTTTCCCGATGCGGTTTTTTTGTGTTTGTTGGGCGATAAAAACCGGTCGAATGGTGATAAAAAGATAACCTCTCAAGGTCTCTTGTGTCTCAAAGGCGGGGTCACGAATGATCAACTTTTTTGCCGCAAGAAAAGCCGTTTCCTGATTGTCAGGGTTTTGGTGCAGGAAAATTTGGGCGGTTTGCTCTGATTGGCGCATCGCCCGAAAATAGGGACTCTTGTCCTCCCTGTCCTGGCTGTTTGGAATATTCTCCAGAGTGGAACGGGTCTCCTCATAACCGTCCGGCGACACGACCCGTATCTCATAATAATCCGGATAGGCTTTGATATAATTGGCAAACAGCGTCAGCAACGGCCTTTGCCACAGAGCATAACGATCATCCTCGTCAGCAAACAGATATCTTTGCAGCAAATCTGAGTTGGAGAAAAGTTCGAGATTGGAACGCACGGTTTCCAGATCCGAGTGCACATGCAGGGTCATCTGATTCAGCAGCGTGTCCATTTGCTCAAACATTGTGGTACGCGCAATGTTGGTAAAACGCTCAAAAGCAATCCAACCGAGCGTCAAGAGCGGTAGCACGATCAAAGGCACAAGAAGCAGCACGATCTTGGCTCTCAGCTTCATATCTGGCATCCTGATTCAATTCAGTAAGTATCCCCCGGCAGAGCCGGGGGCTTTAGTTTGTGAGCCGCTCAAAGCGGCTGGAGGGGTCGCTGACGCGGCCCCATGTTTATGCGCCGCCTAAAGGCGGCCGATCGGCGTTAAAAATCC
>JADFYM010000272.1 GCA_015233035.1 Magnetococcales bacterium | reverse complement strand
TTCCTGCATGGTCCGTGGGTAGTCAACCCCTGGGATTGGGTGTCTGGTGGTCTCCATGCAGGGATGGTACAAGCATCACTGACTTGAGTCAAGTGGATAGCACTTAAACGAAGTGGATACCTAGTTCGTCGTATTCCTCAGGCGTGATGACGTGGGCGTCCATCTTCGCCAAGTCGCTCTTCAAACCAACGGATCTCTCGTTCATTCGCCTTCCTCAAGGAAATGATGCAGGTGGCATCCCCGCGTTGGGTGTGGACCAACACCACCAAACGTCCACCCAGTTCCCCCATGGTGATCTTCCGGATCTCACCATGCGGATCTCTGTTCCAGGCGGTGCGCAGAGATGTGGGTAACGATGTGCCCTTACACAGGGGGCCAAAGCATGGCGTTATGAAGGATGCGCAAGACAAAGATTTGTGATAACTTCAGTTTATGGTCCCCGTGTGTGACGCTATACACGACCACATAGGGAGCTGTTGTGACGACCAACTCGCGGGTATCGGGAGAACGTCCCGGCTTTCCCATGAGGGGATGTTCAGCCAGATGTTCGACCGTGTCGAGAATATGCCGACCAACCCGCGCCGCAGCATCTGGATTCTTCGTGGTGAGCCATTCAACGAGACCGAGGAAATCGGCCTTGGTCGTGTCCGTCCAAAGGATGGCGGTCATGGGCGCGGTGCGATCACCCGCTCAAAGGCGAGAACGACCGTTTGATGGTCAACAACGCGGTTTTCGCGCATAGCCTGCTTGCCTTCCTCAACGGCGGCAAGAAACTGGACCTCATGCGCTACATAGAAGCGCATGGCTTCGTTGATGAGCCATGATTTTGTACGACCCGCCGCTGCTGCCAAGCGGCTTAACTCGGCATCAAGGTTTGGATCGACACATGCGGTAAGGGTAACAGATTTGGACATGACAACCCCCTTCCAGTTGTTGAATAATGTTCGCACTGTGTCACAAGTTTGGGCGGCAAGCAACAACGCAAGCATCATGACTTGGGTGGGTTCCCGAACGGGAATTGCGCAGGAATTTCGGTAGTGTCGAGAACCGGCGTGCCGATGGCAGAAGAGCATTCACCGGGGAGCCAACCGGATTTCCAGTTTCATCCCGACGGCCTCTGCGTACCGTTCCAGGCTCTTGATTGATGGCTTATGACCGCTTTCCAGGCGTGCGACCGCAGATTGACTGGTCCCCATGCGAGAGGCCAGTTCCTGTTGACTCAACCCCGCATGGGAACGGGCCCCAATCAGTTGTCGTGCCAAACAAAATTCGGGTTCCAGCAACGCATACTCTTTGCGGAAAACGGGATCTTTGAACCATTTCTTGCGGGTTTTCTCGAACGGGATGGTCATGGCTCCAACTCCTGCAGGCGTTCCAACGCCAGATGAATGACTTGCTTGGGTGTTTTTTGGTTTTCTTGCGGAAAGCGTGAACAATGACGAGACGTTTCCCGCTGGCAGTCACATAGATGGCTCTGGCGATACCATCACGGCCCATGACCCGCATTTCCCACAGCTTGTCCTGCAAGTGTTTGACATAAGGCTCCCGAACCTTTTCAAGCCCAACATCTTGGATCAACTCGACGATCCGGTACAGTCTGGCCTGCATGTCCGCAGGCCAGGACTCAACCTCCGCTTGCACGGACTTGGAAAGATATTCAACACGCCAGTTCATGACCGCATTATCTCAAAATTGGGATGGTTCAGCAAGCATCCGTTTTAAAAAAAATGGTTAAAGAAAACGATGCGGGTGACATCCCCGCGTTGGGTATGGACCAAGACGCTCACCCGGTCTTTCCTTGGGCGGGCGAGACGCCCGCGCTCCCAGGAAAAGCCATCGCGCGCAAAGCCCCTATTTCCGCAACACCTCCCGCAAATATTGCCCGGTCCACGAGGTGGGATGGTCGGCGCACTGTTCCGGGGTGCCCGCCATGATAATCTCACCCCCCCTGGAACCCCCCTCCGGCCCCAGATCAATGAGCCAATCGGCGGTTTTGATCACATCCAGATTGTGCTCGATCACCACCAGCGTGTTGCCCGCCGCCACCAGCCGCTGCAATACCTCCAGCAACTTGCGAATATCCTCAAAATGCAAACCGGTGGTCGGTTCGTCCAGAATATAGAGGGTGCGCCCCGTCGCCCGCTTGGCCAATTCGCGGGCAATCTTGACCCGCTGGGCCTCGCCACCGGAGAGGGTAGTGGCCGCCTGCCCCAGCCGTACATAGCCCAACCCCACCTCCATCAGGGTGGCCAGCTTGCCTTGCACGACCGGAATGGCCTGAAAAAATGCCAAAGCCTCTTCGACCGTCAGATGCAAAATATCGGCAATGGTCCGCCCCTTGTACCGTATCTCCAGAGTCTCCCGGTTGTAGCGACTGCCGTGGCAGACATCGCACTGGACAAAAATATCGGGCAAAAAGTGCATCTCGATCTTGACCAGACCATCCCCGGCACAGGCCTCGCACCGCCCCCCCTTGATGTTGAAACTGAACCGACCCGCCGTATAGCCCCGCGCCAGGGCGTCCGGCACCCCCGCCATCAACTCGCGAATGGGGGTGAACAGACCCGTGTAGGTGGCGGGATTGGAACGGGGAGTGCGCCCAATGGGCGATTGGTCAATGTGGATCACTTTGTCCAAATGTTCCAGACCCGTGATCCGCTGCAACCGTCCCCCCGAGGCCGCCGAGGCCGCCGCCCCCAGGCGCAGGTGATACGGCGTGTTGAGCCGCTGGTGCAAAACCGGCAGCAAAGTGTCCAGAATCAGGCTGGATTTGCCCGACCCCGACACCCCGGTGACACAGGTGAACAGACCCAGAGGAATGGTGACATCAATGGTTCGCAAATTGTGCGTCGTTACCTGCTCCAGGCAAAGCTGCTGCTGGGGATTGCCCACCCGGCGGACCGCCGGGAGCGGAATGGTCCGCTGGCCGCATAAATATTGGCCGGTGAGGGAAGCCGGGTTTTGGCTGACGGCGGCGGGGGTGCCCTGGGCTACGACATGGCCACCATGTTCCCCCGCCCCTGGTCCCATATCCACCACCCAATCGGCCCCCCGAATGGCCTCTTCGTCATGTTCCACCACAATGACGGTATTGCCCAGGTCGCGCAGCCGCAACAGGGTGGCAAACAGCCGTTGATTGTCCCGCTGATGGAGGCCAATGCTGGGTTCGTCCAGAATATACAACACCCCGGTCAGCCCGGAACCCACCTGATTGGCCAGCCGAATCCGTTGTCCCTCCCCGCCGGAGAGGGTGCCTGCCGCCCGGTCCAGGCTCAAATAGTCCAGCCCCACCGCGATGAGAAAACCCAGACGGTTGGTCACCTCCTTGAGAATGCGGACGGCAATGGCCTGCTCGCGGGGCGTCAGGGTCAAATGGGCCAGAAAATCCACCACCTGCGTGGGCGGCAGCGCGGAGAGAGAGGCAATGGTATGGGCCCCGATGCGGACATGCAGGGCCTCTTTGCGCAGTCGTTGCCCCTGGCAGGTCGGACAGGCCTGGCTGGAACGATAATGGCCCAACTCCTCGCGCAAATCTTCCGATTCTGTCTCCAGATAACGTCGTTGCAGCAGGGGCAGAACCCCCTCCCAGGTGCGCAAGGACGAAATGCGCCGCTTGCTGCCCTGGAGATGAAAACGAATCTTTTCCGGGCCGGTGCCGTGCAGGATCACCTGTTTGGCCTCGGTTGGGAGGGTTTCCCAGGGGGCATGAATGTCAAAGCCGAAATGGTCGGCCACGGCGTAGAGCGTCTCCTGGGCGATCTGGGCGGTGGGTTTGGCCCACGGGGCGATGGCCCCCTGGCGCAGGGAAAGACCAGGGTTGGGCACCACCCGCTCCGGGTCAAAAAAGGCCTGGGTGCCCAGGCCGTCACAGGTCGGACAGGCCCCGAACGGATTGTTGAACGAAAAAAGACGCGGTTCCATCTCGGGATAGGAGATGCCACAGCGAATGCAGGCATGTTGGGTGGAAAAAAGCAGTTCATGCGCCGGTTCCGAGAGAACCTGGACCCGCACCACCTGACCCCGCACCCCCGCACCCGCCAGATCGGTGGTGCGCGGGGTGGAAGATTTCATGCCCAGGGTGTCCAGCACATTCAGGGCCACCTCCAGCGAGTCGGCCAGGCGGGATTCGATGCCCGGTTTGATCGCGATCCGATCCACCAGGGCCTCCAGTGTGTGGGGCATGTTTTTGTCCAACGGCGGCAGCGATTCCAACTCGTGGGTTACGCCATCCAGCAGGACGCGGGTAAATCCCTGCTTGCGCAGGGCGTCCAGCTCTTTGCGATGTTCCCCCTTGCGCCCCCGGACGATGGGGGCCAGCAACAGCAGACGGCTCCGTTCCGGCAGGGCCATGAGGGTGTCCACCATCTGGCTGACCGTCTGGCTGGTGATCGGGTCGCCGCAGCCATGGCAATGGGGATGGCCGATGCGGGCAAAGAGCAGACGGAGATAATCATGAATCTCCGTGACCGTGCCGACCGTGGAACGGGGGTTGCGACCGGTGCTTTTCTGTTCGATGGCGATGGAGGGCGACAGGCCGTCGATGGAGTCCACATCGGGTTTGTTTTGCAAGCTTAAAAACTGGCGCGCATAGGCCGACAGCGATTCGACATAGCGGCGTTGTCCTTCGGCAGAGAGCGTGTCGAAGGCCAACGAAGATTTCCCGGAGCCGGAAACGCCGGTAATCACGGTCAAGGCGTTCCGGGGCAGTTCCAGATCCAAATTTTTCAGGTTGTGTTCGCGTGCGCCGCGAATAACAATGTTGCGTTCGATCATCGGACAGCAGTAAGCCCCCTGCAGCGTCTGGCGGTCATTGCAAAAAAGGAGAAGCATAGCATGGTTGGCTACATGACGGAAATGGTCTTGACCAATCGTCCGGTACTTTGCGTGGGGGGCGGGCAGGTGGCACGACGCAAACTGGCTGGATTGCTGCCCTGCGGGCCACAGATTACGGTGGTCGCCCCCGAACTGCACCCGGAGATTGGGCAAATGGTGCGGGCTGGCCAGGTGCGCCACCGGGCGGAATCCTTTGCCCCGGCCCTGCTGGAGGAGACCCCTCGCCCGGTGCTGGTCTTTGCCGTCACCGGTGAGGCCGCACTCAACCGGGAGATTGCCCGCCAGGCGGCCCAACGGGGCCTGTGGTGCAATGCGGCGGATGATCCCGCCAGCAGCGGGTTTTTGGTCCCGGCCGTGGTGCGGCGTGGACCGGTGGTGGTGGCCGTCTCCACAGGCGGCCTGTCGCCCGCCCTGGCCCGGTTGCTCAAGGAGCGGCTGAACGTGTGGCTGGAGCCGGGTTGGGGGAGCCTGGCCGTGCTGTTCGGAGCCATGCGGGAGCGGGTCAAACAGTGCTTTGCCGATCCTGCGGCCCGGCAATCCTTCTGGCGTGAAACCTGTCTGGCCGTGGTGCGCGAGCGACGCTTTGAACAGGGGGGCAATGACCGGTGGTTGGAGGCTCGCCTGGTCCGGGCCAGCGGGCGGGAAGGGCCGGATAAAGACGAGGCGGACTGATGGTGTGCACAATCGGTCTTGATCATCCTGGGCTTTGCCCCAAACCCCGCCAGGAAGAGGATCCCCCGTACACCGCCTCCTGACGGGGCCATTTGACAGCTACGAAGAGGGCTTGCAGGCCAAACGGGCCATCCAGAAAACAACGGGCATCCTGACCGGTGCGGTGGACGACCCCCGGTGGGAAGAGCATC
>JADFYM010000271.1 GCA_015233035.1 Magnetococcales bacterium | reverse complement strand
ACCGTAACCTTCAACAAGGAGAGTTCGGCGACAGAAAAATCGTTATCGTTTGCAGCCGGTGGCATGGTGTTCGACATTGAGTTTGTGGGTGCTCTGGCCGCGACCGATATGGGACAGGTCAGCGCGAGTGTCCTGGGCAACGTCAACCGCAATCTGATTGTCCGGTCGAAGACCATTAAGGAGGGGACCCCAGGGGCCACCGGCGATGACCAGGCCAAATTGATCGAGGAGGCACTGCAAGTCGCGCTGGGAAACTCTGATGCCGCCACCGTGGTGGCCGAGGCCACCCAGGGCAGTTATCTGGTCCTTTTTGGTGGTGATACCTGGGGCAACCGGGCACTGGGTCGTCTGACCGGTGACGAAGTGGCCGATGGTCTGCGGGTCACGGTGCGCACGGTGGAGGCTGGCCAGGCGGCTACCTCCCCAAGCTATGCCATCAAGCTCAATGATCCCAAGGGTACCGATACCTTCGACATGCAGTTTATGATCGATAAAGTGCACTATTTGGTAAGTGGTCTGGCGGTCAACATGACCACCTCCGAGTTGGCGCAGGCCATCCAGGACGGCGCGGTCGGCGATGATGAAAGCACCCTGAGCGATTTGAATTTGGAGGCCAAGGTCTCTCTCGCCACCGCAGCCGATGACACGGACTACTGGAAGCTGAGCTTTACGGGTGCGGTGGGCGATCTCTCCTTCGGCGATATGCACACCCGTCTGGTCCCGGTTGCGGCCCCCGGTGCGGGGACCGGCACCGGGACCGACACTGGCGCAGGAACCGGGACCGACACTGGCGCAGGAACCGGGACCGATCCCGGCGCAGGAACCGGGACTGACACCGGCACCACCCCGGCGGCCACTGAGCCTGCCAAATCCAAATCGCTGGCCGTGGGTGGCATCATTGTCCGCAACGATCTGCGGGCCACCGCCAATGCCTATGTGCAGAATGCCATTCTGACGGCCGGTTCGGTCACCATCGACGTGGCCGAAAATGCCGTGATCCGCGCCATTGCCGATGCCAAGGCCGAAGCTGGCGGTGGCGATGCCCCCGGCCTGGCGGCGGGTGGCGTCATTGCCACCAACCTGATGCTCAACAGTGCCAATGCCTACATTCTGGACAGCGATGTCACCACGACCGAGGGGGATCTGACGGTCGATGGCGTCAATTCCGGTCATATTGTGGCCGAGAACAAGAGTGCCATCACCTCGGACGGCAAGGCCATTGGGGTGACCCTGGCCTTCAACACCATTGGCTGGAAGCCGACCAACATTCTGTTTGCCACCGTGGATGCCCTGGTCGGCTCCCGTCTGGCCCAGGAGCAGCCATCGACGGTGATGGCCTATGTGAAGGACTCCAACCTGGAGGTGGCCGGTGCCATTCTGGTCTCCGGGCGTTCCGAGGCCTATATTCTGTCGCATATCACCAATGAGACCAGCTCGACCATTGCCTCGCCCGAACCGGCCCCGGCGGCTGATTCGTCCGTCGGAGCGGCGACCCCGGCGGCGACCCCAGAAGTACCCAGTCCGACGGAGAAGAAATCCTCCGGCCTGTCGGTGGGGTTTGTGTTGGCCAGCAATATGGTCAGCAGCCAGGCCAAATCTTTCATCACCGGGGATGGCGGCACGGTGGACACCCAGGATGGCGGTGCCTCGATCACCTCCGCCGATGATTCCAGCATTGTCTCCACGGTGGACCTCAGTGCCATTTCTGGTGCTGAAGAGAGCCAAGCCAGCCTGGCGATCAAGGCCCTCTCCAATCTGGCGGGGCTGACCTATACTGATCGTTCGGGGGAGCAAAAACTCAAGTTTGGTGATCGGGTCCAACTGGGCGGCGCGGTCTATTCGGAGTTTGACCGTCCCGAGGAGGTCACCAAAGGTCAGCGGGTCCAGTTGATCACCGATATTGGTGGTGGCAAGGCCGGCGACACCTTCGAATATATTGGTGCCGAGCCGCTGGAAGATGCCCGGCTCGACCAGCAACTTTTCACGGACAAGTCCCTGTGGAAGCGGGTCATGGGCGAGGTGGGGATGACCTATATCTTCAAGGGCTGGAGCGACAAGGTCGATCTGTCCAAGGAGGATTTTACCGATCAGAGTCGTTGGTGGAAACTGGATGTTGCCTTCTGGACCGATTTGGGTGCTACGGCGGCGGATGCCATATTTGGCGAAAAATCCAGTGCCTCGGCCTTCGGTGGTCTGGTAGTGCGCAACGATGTGCGCACCGACGTGGATGCGTTGGTCGATGGCCAGATCCTGACCCTCGCCGGCGACCTGATTGTCACCGCTGATCAGCGGGCCACCATCCTGGCCCAGGACAACAGCACGGTCAGTGGTGGCAGCAAGGCCATCAACATTGTGATCGCAACCAACACCATCCTGTCGGATGCCCGTGCCTGGATGCAAGATTGTGACGTGACCACGACTGCACAGGAGACCCCGGCGGATGCCGCCAAGGATTTCGTGGCCGAAACCGGCAGCGTGAAGATTGCGACCAGTAACGCTGCCCGCATTGCGGCCCTGGTCTCCAGCAGCGTCAAGGCCAGCACCTCCGTGGGTGTGACCCTCGCCTTCAACACCATTGGCTATCTGCCGCAAAATCTCTTTGCCAATATGGCCGACAGTGTACTGGGCACCAGTTTTGGCACCCCGCAGACGGCCAGCACCATAGCCGGTGGGCAAGGCAACACGTTTAATGTGGCCGGTGACATGAATCTGCTGGCCGACTGGGCTGGCAGCATTGATGCCACCATTGAAAGCTCTGCCCTGGCCTTGAGTGTGGATGCCAAGTCCGCCTCGCCTGGCGAAAGCCAGGGGGGCCAGTCGGCCATCACGGTGGCTCCGGTGGTGGCGATGAACAAGATTGCGGCGGATGTGCAGGCGACATTGGATGAGACCTTGAGGGTGGAGGCTGGCGGCGGCATCGCCGTGTTGACCAAGAGCCGCACTGCCATCAATGCCAAGGTGTCGGCCAGTGCCATCTCTGTTGCGGCCAGCAAGACCGGCAGTGCCAAGGCCATTTCGGTGGGCCTCAGCCTGTCGCGCAACGATATTTTCAGTACGGTGGAGGCCTCCATCAAGGCCGTTGGTGACGTCAAGACGGATGTCATCGCCAAAGGTGGCGATATCCAGATCGGCGCGTGGCGCAGCTCTGCCATTACGGCCAATGGCACGGCAACCGCCGTGGCGGTGGCAATCAGTGCCAAGGGAGGACCCGCCGTGGCCGGTGGCGGTACCCTGGCCTTCAACCGCATCAGTGGCAACACGGACGCCTTTGCCAAGTCGGTCTCTCTGCGCACCCAGGGCGCGCAGAGCGGGACCGGTGCCGATGTCACCGTCGAGTCCCATGACGATTCGCTGGTGGATGCCTACCTGCGTTCCGTGGCGGCGTCCGTCTCGGTGGGTGGCGGTAGCGCAAAGGCCTTCGCCCTGGGCTTGTCGGTGGCCCGCAACATTATTGGCGAGACGGCACTCTCCGTCTCTTATGATTACAAGGCCAGTTTGTATAATGATCAAAACAAGCTGAAAACACTGAAGAAAAATGATTATGTCCTCAATGATTCCAGCCTGCTGGGCAGAGAGGTCTATCAATATGTCGGCGATCCTGTCGACAAGGATGGTATCGATCTGACGACACAGAATTATTCTGACGAAACCTCCTGGAAATTGGTCAGTTACGGAACCGAACGGGCGACGACAACCGCCCGGCTGGACCGGGCCAATGTCGAGGCCGAGGGATCCTTGCATCTCACGGCCACCTCGACCGCCGAGATTGATGCCATGGTGCTCTCCTTGGCCGCCGCAGTCGGTGCGGGTCGAGGTGGGGCCATAACGGTGAGTGCAGCGGGGGTCTATGCGGAAAACCGCATCTACAGCAGCGTGGATGCCCGCATCATGGGCACCCTGGCCGACATCTCCACGGTTACCGCCAATGGGATTGATATCAAGGGCGAAAGTCGTGCCTCCATCAATGCCGTGGCCGGTGCCGCCGCCCTGTCAGCCTCTCTGGGCATTGGTGGTTCGAGCATCAGTGCGGCCATCGGTCTGTCACTGGCTTTCAACAGCATTGACGCGGATGTCCTGGCCCGCGCCGAATATGCCACACTGGATGCGGGTACGGGTGGCTTGACCATGCGTTCGATTTCTGCTGGTGTGACCGAGGGGCCGACCATTGATTGGGCCAAGTTGCAGCAGGCGGGCATTACCGCAGCGGACCTGGACGCCGCAGCCAATGCCAACGCCAAGACCAGTTTTGACAGCGATGTTGGCCGGGAGTGGGATTATCTCCGCCAGGATGGCAGTACCAAACTGACGGATGGGGATCTCATTCGAGATGACGACGGTCGCATCTACAAGTTTGTGGACGACGACGCCACGGTCGATCTCAGCGACAAGTCCATTGATTTCAGCAAGGATGATCGCTTTGAAGAGGTGGACACCACCACGTCCAAGGTCAAGTCGGGTTATACCGTGCGCGTGGATGCGTTGCATGGCCCCAATCTTGGTCTGGCGGGCCGCGTCTATCGCTTTATTGGCGGCTCGGTGGATCATGTGAGCGATGATGGCGAGACCACCCTCTCCGAGGACCAAAAGGTCCGGGTTTCCGATGATTTTGCCGAAAAAGGCTTTGCGGGTCGCGTTTTCAAGTATATCGGTGACGATGGTGTGTCCATTGATCTGTCGACTGCCGATTATACCGACAGCAAAAAATGGGAGGAGGTGGAGATCAAGGCGGATATCGAACTCTGGAAAGAGGATTTTACCGATACCACCCGCTGGGAGCTGGCCTCTGATTTTGCCGATCCCACCACTGTGGTGAAGTTGCGCAAGGTGTTGACCGATGCCGGTTTTAAGCTGGCCGATGCCGACCTTATCCGACCCAGTGCCGTCTACTCGTCGAGCGATGGCATCCAATGGGCCTACAGCACAGAGGACGAAACCGTTGACCTGAAGAACAATGATCTGGTCCGCGATGTGGAAAATCTCACCGACCCCAAGGAGGAGATTGTCTATCGCTACCTGGGTGATGACGCCACCTTGAATCTGGCCAAGGCCGATTTTACCGACACCAGTCTGTGGGAAAAACTGGCATCACAGGACAAGACCCTGCGCAAGGAGGATACCGTCCGGTTGACCAACCAGTATCAAAACGGCGGCGAGGGGGGAGCCGTTTATAAATATATTGGCAAGAACAACGAGAAGCTCAACCTCGCCCAGCAGGACTATTCGGACGAGAGCAACTGGCAGAAGGTGGAACCGGAACTGGCCGTCTCGGTGATCGAATCGGGCAAGACATGGCAAATCGCCGATGCCGATGGCAAGACCTACACCCTGACCCTGAATGGCCAGGATCTCAGCATGGCCCGGAACAACATTAATGCCATATCGGTGGCGGCCTCGGCGGCCATCGGTCTGGCAGCCGGTGGCAGCGGTCTGGCCTTCAGCGGGGCGGGAGCCGTGGCCGTCAATCGACTCAGCGGCTCCACCGATGCGCAGTTGCGCTTTTCTGATGTGACAGCCACCAAGAATGTCGACCTCAGTGCCGTCAACCAGTCCCTGATCTCGGCCACCATCGCCTCCCTGTCGATTGCCGTTGGCGCGGGGACCAGTGCGGGTGTGGGGGCCTCCATCGGCATTGCCGTGGCGCGCAACCTGATCGGTCAGGAGGGTTTTGGTGTGGTGGGTGACGATGCCATTGCCACCGTCCGCGCCTTTGCAGAGGATACCGCCATCACGATGGCGGGGGACGTCACCTTTACCGCCCAGGCCAGTCAGT
>JADFYM010000270.1 GCA_015233035.1 Magnetococcales bacterium | reverse complement strand
TGGTTCCAACTCCAGGGGCTTGTTTTTCCGGGGCTTCGCCCCGGACCCCACCAGGGGCGTTGCCCCTGGACCCCACCGGGGGAGATAATCTCCCCCGGACCCCCATGAATAATAACAACTTTTTGCGGTGTGTATGACGGGATGGATTATGCCCCGCCCGCGCTCAATCCTCGGTATGACGATACGCCAGATAGACCCATAATCCCGGCAGACTGGCCACCATTTGCAACAGACGGTTGATGAGGAAGGGGGTTCCCAAAGCCGTGAGGGTGGCGGTCGGTTGCAACCACTGACACACCTGGGCAAAGGCGGCTTCCCCCACCCCCAATCCGCCGGGCGAAATGGGCAACAAATTGGCCAACCAGGCGACCGGGGCCGCCACAAAAAAATGGTCAGCGGACGTTGTCAACAGACCCAGTCCATCGGCAATCCACAACAAAGCGACAATTTCCGCCGTCTGGGCCAGGGCCGAGACGCACACGGCGGCGGCCAGTTTGCCTTTGGTCTGCCGAAACAGACGCACGGCCTGGGTCGTCTGCTCCAGGGCGGTATCCAGCCAATTCGGGGCGGATGACTCGGTCCCGGCGGCCCGGTTGCGCACCCTGGGGAGCCGTTCGATGCCCCAGAACAGCAAAATCAGGAGCAATGGTCCCCCCAGCACGGCCATGGTCAGCGAGAGCACCAGCATTCGGGTGGGCAGCGTGTCCAGCAGGGCAGGCAGGTTGGCCAGCGTGGCCAGCCAGGCGATGACAAACAGCGAATAAAGACCGGTCAAACGGTCGGCCAGAATGGTGAGCAGAGCCGCCCCCTTGCGGTCGGCGGCACTCTGACGGGTGATGTATCCCATGCGCAGGGCATCGCCACCAATCGAACCGGGCACCAGCAGGTTGAAGCAAACCGTCAGATAGATCATCCGATGCACCCAGGCGAAGGGCAGGCGAATCCCCTGGCTGCCCAACAGCAGTTGCCAACGCACCGCCCCCAGGGAAATCATCGCCAGATTGAGGAGCAACCCGACCGCCACAATGGGCAGGTGGATGCTTCCCGTCCACAACAGGTGCAGATCCAACCCTCCCTGCTGGAGCAGCAGCCAGATCATGCCACCGGCCACCGTCCCTTTTACGATACGCCACAGCCAGCGTGCTTGTCGGTCAGAAATCATGAGTGGTTTGTCTGTAATGGGGTTGAGGGTTGTCGTCCGCAGGAGAGAAACCGGGGGCCAAAGAATTCGATGGTGTTTTGCCAGCCAGAAGGATAGAATGCGCACCCACGTGGTGTTGCCTCTCCAACCCCCTGCCTCTGTCCCCTGATTGACTCCATGACACACTATGCCAACCGTCCCTTTTTAATTCAATGGTTTTTGCTGGGCATGGTGACACTCCTGTTCGGCGCGATCTTCTGTTTTGAGTTGTACGAAGATTACAACGGTCGGGAGCGTTCGGAACGGGACCATTTGCAGGCACAGTCCCGCGTTATCACGGAAAATGTGGGTCTTTTGCTCCGTGCCACCCACACGGCGTTGCAGCATATTCTGGACGATTTGCCCAACGGACGGGATGGCGTGCGGTATCGCCCGGAGGCGGCCAAGCGATGGAACGCCTATCTGGTCATCCCTGGCCTGCGTGCCTTGATTGTGACCGACGCACGGGGGGTTGTGCAAGTGACCAATCTCGACATGCTGTTGCATCAGGATGTCAGTTCCCGTGCTTATTTTCAAATCCCCCGCCAGCACCCGGACCGGGAGACGCTCTATCTCTCGCCGCCGTTCTGGACGGTGACCCATCACTTTGTCATTTGCCTCTCACGGGCCATTATCGGAGCGGATGGTCGGTTTGCCGGTGCGGTCACGCTCTCACTCGAACCGGATTATTTTAAAACGGTGATGGGTTCGGTCCTGTATGCCCCCGATATGCAGGTCACCATTGCCCATGGCGACGGTCAGCTTTTTTTGCAGGTACCGGAACAGGAGAGGCCACCCGGGGTGGATCCGTCGACCGGTACCCACGCCGCCCTGCAACCGGTTGGTTTGGGAGACAGTATCATCCAATCAACCCATGGAGAGCGTCTGGGGGTGGTGGATCGGATCCAACCGGCTCCGCTCCACATGAGCAACCCCCTGTTTGTGGCGGTGAGTCGTTCCTGGGAGGCCATTTTTGCGGATTGGTACCAGGAGTCCCGACTGTATGCCAGCCTGTTTTTGGCGATGGTCCTGGTGGCTTGTGTGGTTCTTTGGTTCATACAAGCCAAAATTCGCCGGTTTGGCCTCCTGGCCCTGCGGGTGCAAACGGCCCTGGATAAAAGCAACCGGCAGCAGACAGAAATACTCAACCGTACCCCGGCCGTCGTGCTCCTGAAGGATCTGCACGGTCGCTATCTGTTTCTCAACCACCAGTATGAAACACTCTTCCACGTGACCAACCAGGCCATACAAGGCAAAACAGATTATGACATTTTCCCGGATGATGTGGCAGAGGTTTTGCGGGAAAATGATCGCCAGGCACTGGCCCACGGCACCATTGTGGTGGAGGAACAGGTTCCCCAGGATGACGGGCTGCATACCTATATTTCCGTCAAGTTTGTCCTGAAAGAGCCGGATGGGCAACCCTATGCCGTCTGTGGTATTGCCACCGATATCACTGCACGCAAACAGGAGGAGGAGGAATTGCGCTGTGCCAAAGAGGCGGCCTTGCAGGCCAGTCGGGCCAAAAGCAACTTTCTGGCGGCCATGAGCCACGAAATTCGTACCCCGATGAATGCCATCATCGGCATGGGGGATGTGCTGCGGGAGACCGTACTGGATGCCGAACAACGGCACGGGTTGCAAGTCATCATCCACGCCAGCAACACCCTGCTGGGGCTGATCAACGATATTCTGGACCTGTCCAAGATTGAGGCAGGCCAGATGGAGGTGGAAAGGCTCCCTTTCGATCTCCCGCTTTTGCTGGAAGAGTCGGCAGACATTCTGCGTGTCGGGGCGCAGGCCAAAGGGCTTGCCCTGGAGGTCTACCCGGCGGACAATCTGCCCCGCATGGTCTATGGCGATGCCCAACGCCTGCGGCAGGTCCTGTTCAACCTGATGGACAATGCCAACAAATTTACCCGGCAGGGGCAGGTCACGCTGAGCATCTCCTGTCTGGACGATACCCGGATCCAGTTTTCCGTTACGGATACCGGCATTGGCATTGCCGATGAACGGTTGTCCGCCATCTTTGAACCGTTTGTGCAGGCCGAGGGGCGTCATACCTTCAAGCGGTTCGGTGGTACGGGCCTGGGTCTTTCCATCTGCCAACAATTGGTCGGTTTGATGGGGGGGACCATCCAGGTGCAGAGTCAGGCCGGTGTGGGCAGTACCTTTACCTTTGCCGTACCCCTGGACCGGGTGGTCGCCCAACCGGAACCGCTCCGTCCGGCAGAGCAGGTCCACAACCCGAACACAGAATCACCGGTTCAGGCGGGATTGCGCATTCTGGCGGTCGATGATGCCGAAGACAATCTCCTCCTCCTGCGGGCCTTCCTGAAAAAGACCTCACACCATCTGACCACCGCGTCAGATGGGGCGCAGGCGATCATCCTGTTTCAAACCGGTGCCTTTGATCTGGTCTTGATGGATATTCAGATGCCCATTCTGAATGGCTACGAGGCCACCCGCGCCATCCGCCAATGGGAAGCACTGCACAACCGTCCTGCGGTGCCCATCATCGCCTTTACCGCCCACGCCATGAAAGAGGTCTCCGAAGAGGTGTTGGCTGCCGGTTGCAACGATGTCTTGACCAAGCCTATCCGCAAAAGCAGTTTGTTGAGCGTGCTGGACCGGTACTGGCATTCCATAATCTGATGAATTCATTCCTGTTTTGTTGTTGGTCTGGTTGTGCCATCGTGACAGAGTGATTGTTTTCACTCCCTTTGCACGGCCCATTGCGGGCAAGAGGTACCATGACCCATCCCACGTTGACTCCCAAAGGTTTTCAGACCGAACTGGCCGCGCTGGCCGAACGGTTGCGGCGGCATCAGGAGCAAAATCTGCCTGGTTTCAGCACCCAGTCCGCCGAACAGACGCGCCGCCAACGCCGGGCGCGCAAAGAGTTTCACTATTTTGCCAAGACCTATTTTCCCCATTATATCTCCCGGCATGAAAGTGTCCTGCACACCTATTTGTACAACCGTCTGCCCAGGTTGATCCAGGCGCGTCGGGGCGGGGTCAAGCTGGCCATTGCGGCCCCGCGCGGGGAGGCCAAATCCACTCTGGTGACCCAAATTTTTACGCTGTGGTGTGTGGTGACCGGCAGTCGCAAATATATTCCCATCATCATGGACAGCCAGCATCAGGCCGCCCACATGCTGGAGATGATCAAGGTGGAGTTGGAGAGCAATATCCGCCTGCGTCTCGATTTTCCCGAGGCCTGTGGAGCGGGGTCGGTCTGGAAGGCCGGGGTCATGGTGACGATGGGCGGCACCAAGATTCAAGCCTTTGGTTCCGGTCGGCGGATGCGGGGGTTGCGCCATGGTTGCCATCGACCGGATATGGTCATTTGCGACGATCTGGAAAATGATCTCAACGTCCGCAGTCGGACCCAGCGGGACAAACTGGAAGAGTGGTTGCGCACCACGGTGCTCAAACTGGGGGCCGCCGACGATTCCATGGATGTGCTGGTGGTGGGGACCATTCTGCACCACGATTCGCTTCTGGCCCGTCTGCTGCACAATCCGTTGTGGGAGAGCATTCGTTTTCAGGCGATCATCCAGTGGCCCCACGATATGGCCTTGTGGGACCAGTGGCAGGCCTGTTTGATCAACGAGGGCGAGGCGGCGGCGGATGATTTTTTTCGGCAGCACCGGGTGGCGATGGAGGCGGGGGCGCAACTCTCCTGGCCCAAGGTGCGCACCCTGGAATCCTTGATGAAAATTCGGGCGCGGGATGGCACCCTGGCCTTTGACGCCGAGTTGCAAAATCAGCCATTGAGTGAGAATGCGGTCTTTCAGCAGTTGACCTTTTGGGTGCAGCGCAATCCCAACTGGATCCTGTTCGGGGCGGTGGATCCGTCGCTGGGCAAATCGGCCGGGCGCGGTGACCCTTCGGCCATCCTGGTGGGTGGGTTTGATCGGGAGAGCGGGGTGCTGGATCTGGTGGAGGCGGATATCCGGCAGCGGTTGCCGGATCGGATCATCGAGGATGTCATGGCCTATCAGGTGCGTTATCAATGTTGTTTGTGGGTGGTGGAGGCGATTCAGTTTCAGGAATTTTTCAAGGATGAACTGGTGCGGCGATCCGCCCGGCAGGGGGTGCCGATTCCGGCGCGGGGGATCAAGCCCTCGCGGGACAAGGGGTTGCGCATCAGCAGTCTGCAACCGCATGTGGCCAATGGTCTGATCCGCTTTCATCCCAGCCAGGGGACCATGGTGGACCAGTTGCGCCATTGGGGGGAGGGCAATGACAGCCATGATGACGGGCCGGATGCCCTGGAAATGTTGTGGCGGGCGGTGCAGGAGGGGACGACCGGGGTGGGTGAGGTGCGCTCGGCCGGGCAGCGGGTGGGCCGGGAGTTGGACCAACGCCACGCCGAACCATTCGCCCAGAAGGGGTTTGGCGAATGGGGGGGACGGGTGGATTTGGGGGGGTATTGAGCATTCCATTACACACATCTCAACAAGTCGTTGATATTGGCAGGGGTCCAGGGGGATTATCCCCCTGGTGGGGTCCCTACTATCCGATGGCGCAAATGCTTCCACTGTTCATGCGGCCAAAGGCCGTCCTGCATAGGTCCACCGAAACGGCTTGGTCAACGTTGCATTGAAGTATTCAATGAAGGCCAAGATTTTTTGCCGGA
>JADFYM010000026.1 GCA_015233035.1 Magnetococcales bacterium | reverse complement strand
AACAACGGTGCAGCAGGCCACCAACACCCTGCTGCGGGCCGAGTTGGACCAATTCACCCAGTTCCTGGCGAAAAAGTTTACCTTGTGGGTCAACAACGAGATGGCCGAAACCGCGATGGGGCAACTGTTCGGAATGAAACGGATCGGTGCGCAGGTGGCCGAATCGACCACGGTGAATGCGGCCAAGACGACCGAGGGGGTGGTGGCCACCGAGACAGAGGGGGTCAAGCAGGTGGTCGCCGAAGAGGGGCTGTTGGCCCAGGCGGGCGGTGCGGTAAAATCGGTCATGATGTCGGCGTGGGAAGGGATGGCCAATGCCTATGCGGCGATCTCTGCCATCCCGGTGGTCGGCCCGTTCATGGCCCCGGTGGTTGCGGCAGGCGTCTTTGCGGGTATCGCCTTGCTGGCCAAAAATATCCTGTCCGCTGCCGGGGGCTTTGATGTCCCGGCTGGCATCAACCCCGTCACCCAGTTGCACGAGCGCGAAATGGTGCTGCCGAAGGCGCAGGCCGAGGTGATCCGCTCGCTGGCGGCAAACGGTGCCGGGGGTGGGGCCATTACCATCCATGTCAGTGCCATCGATACCAAAGGCTTCGAGTCCTGGATACATGCCAACGCGCACACGCTGGCTCCCGCCCTGCGCAAGCTGGCCAGGAATGCCGTGCCTCTGACGCGCTGACCATTTTCCACATCATTTTGGAGAAACAAAAAATGACCACCATCGCACCAGAAGGCGGGTTTGACATCCCGGCTGGCATCAACCCGGTTGCGCAGTTGCACGATCTTGAAGAGATATGGCCCAGGGAATATGCCGATGCGGTGCGCTCAATGGCACCGAATGGTGCGGGGGGTGGGTCAATCACCATCCATATCAACATGAAGGGATCTGGTTCGTGTCGGGTACCGCGCAACATGGCCATAAAAGCGGCACCGATGACGCGCTGACCATCACACCTTTTTGGAGAATCAACAATGTCTATCATCGCATCTGAACTCAAGCTGTATGGCTCTGCGGTTGCCAACGACACTACCGCCAACGGCGGCGTCATGTCCATCGCAGAGATTATTGGCGGCGTCAAGAACAACGTCTGGTCGGACGTGCCGCAGGCGGAGCGCGTTGCCGGTTCCGTCAAATACCGCAAGATTTTCATCAAGGTGGCCAACGCGGCCAACCTGGCCTTGACCACTGCGCGCATTTTTGTGGAAACCCCCACCCCAGGTGATGACACCGTTGTCCTGATGGCTGGCACCAACACGGACACCCAGGCCGAGGCCGACGATTACACCCGCTTCTACGGGGCAGGCACCCTGGACGTCAATGTCAGTGCCTCTGCCTCGACCTTTGCGGTAAACGTCGAAAGCGGCAATGCCTCCATCGGGGCAAACATTTTCCAGAATGGCGATCTGGTGCGCATTTCCGACAAGACCACGGTGGATGCCTCCTCCGGCAATACCGAATTTGTGCGTCTGGCCAGCAGTGGGGGTGTCTCCTGGAACGGCAACAAGGCGACCTTGACGCTGGCCTCGGGCGTCACCCTGGCCAATGCCTACACGGCGGCCACGCCCACCCGGGTGGCGTCGGTGCTGGAGGTCGACAGCATTGTGGGGTCGTTGACCGGTTGGACAGAGACCTCATCTGGCACCTACGACGAGGTCACGTATCCCGTCACCCTGGACAGCATTGGGGGCATTGAGCAGACCTGGACCGTCACCTTCAGCAGTGCCACGGCGTTCGGGTGCGTGGGAAACACGGTCGGATCGGTGGGCACTGGCACCAAGGGCAGCGATTTTGCGCCCAATAATGCCACTTTCAGCAGGCCCTATTTCACCTTGCTCGGTGCCGGTTGGGGCGGTACCTGGGCAACCGGGAACACCATCGTCTTCACCACCCATCCCGCCGCCAAGGCTGTCTGGCAACGGCGCACGGTGCCTGCCGGGGCCAACAGTCTGTCCGGTGACAAGGTCATCGTGGCCATCAGCGGCGAGTCCGCGTAATCACAGGAACCTGTTAAACCGGTCGTCAAAAAGGCATAAACATGGCCAATCATCGTTACTGGCGGGTCAATTTCACTGCGAGCACTTCCGGGTCCACCATTCAAGTCAGATTCTACGAGATTGAATTCAGGGGAACGATCGGAGGTGTTGACCAATGCAACGGTGGGACAGCGTCTGCATCCCATAACACGTCCACTGCAAACCTGGCATTCAACAATTCCGCCGGTGATCAATGGAATAACGGTGGACCCAGTGTACCATCGTGGATCCAGTATGATTTTGGGGCTGGCGTCACGGTCGATGTGGCCGAGATCATGTTCCAGCCATACAATGCGTCCCAGTGCCCAACGGCGTTTGATATTCAATATTCCGATGATGGAACCAGCTTTACCACCAAGGCGTCCTGGTCCCTCATCACAAGCGGTTGGCAAAGTGGCACACAACGAACTTTTGCCGTGCCGCCCGAAGGCTACACACCACCTGCTGGCAGTCATCGTTTCTGGCGTCTGAACATAACCCAGTCCAATAGCGGTACCTCGATGAACATCTCCCTCTACGAGGTGGAGATGCGAGGCAGTGTAGGCGGTGTTGATCAGTGCGTGTACGGGGTACCCTCCACACTGCATTCTTCAAGTTTGGCGTACATGCTGTTTGATGACGATTACACGACCAACTATTGGGGGAATGGCAGTCCGGCTCAGACGAGTTGGATTGTTTATGATTTCGGTGCTGGTCACGCAGTTAAAGTAGCCCAATTCGGAATCTGGCCGTATGGCACAACGAACACGCCCAAAGCGTTTACGCTTGATTATTCCGATGATGGTTCCACCTGGACCACAAAGGACAGTTGGAGCGGTCTGACGACAGGATGGACTTCCGGTGTTGGGCGATTGTTTGCGACGTCTCTGCCACCATCCATCGTCAACCAATGGTCGCTCACATATGCCGTCCTTGCCCTGGTCGCCAGGCAATGGGAACTGCCCGAGGCCATCACATCTCCTGTTGCCAAGCAATGGGATGAAGGTTGGAGTCTGGTCCAGGTGATCATGGCCGATCGACAGTGGACCCAGGGCTACAGCCAGACGACCACCCAGCAATGGACCCTTCCCATTGCCTTCTCGGTCGAAAGGCAGTGGGAAGAAAACTTTGTCTGGCTCTCCTTGGGACAGTCCTGGGGGTTCCCGTTTGATCTGTTGCCGATGGCGCAGACCTGGGATCTCCCATACGGCCTCCTGGTCGAACGCCAGTGGAATGGACCCTGGGGAGGGTGGGTAGAACAGGCATGGGAATGCCCGGTGGACTACAGTCCCTACCAGCCGAAAAGCGATTTTGCCATTTTCCCATTGCTGCCAGGTTTGTCCTGGGAGTCGAAAAAGACGCCCGAATTTCGCACCTCCATCCAGACTGCCTCGTCTGGACGGGAACAGCGGGGAGCCTTCCGGGCCTATCCGGTTTGGCGGTTCACCCTGCTGTTCGATTGGTTGCGGGCGGGCAACCCCTGCTACGAATACGAAACCCTCCAGGGGTTCATCCTGGGCAGGCGGGGCAGCTTTGAGTCGTTCCTGTTCCTCGATCCGACCGACTCCATCTGTACCGACATGCCCTTTGGTGTCGGAGATGGCGTGCAGACCGCCTTCCAACTGACCCGTGCCTTTGGTTTCCATGGCTCTTTCTCGTTCACGGAACCGGTCGAGAACATCAAAACCCTGACCATCATCCGGGTCAATGGCGTGGCCCTCTCTGCGCCCGGCGACTATGCCATCTCGGCCACCGGACTCGTGACCTTTACCGCACCTCCCGTCGTTGGGGCGGTCATCACCTGGAGCGGGGCATTCTACTTCCGCTGCCGGTTTGGCGAGGACACGGCGGATTTTGCGCGCACCCTGCCCAACCTCTGGGAGTTGCGGGAATTGACCTTTATCGGTGCACCGGGGAACAAGATATGAAACACGCCAGCCAGGAGTTGGTAGAGTACCTGCAATTGGAACAGAGCTTTTTGATGGCCGATCTGTTCGAGTTCCAGTTGGTCGACAGCACGGTTCTCAGATACACCAACTTTGATGCGGACTTCCTCTGCGATGGCCGCCTCTATTCCTCCACCGGGCCCATCATCCGCCGGTCACGCACCCGCTGCGTCATTGGGGTTGAGGTGGACACCCTCAATCTGGAAGTGGTGCCCGGCCCGAACGATCTACTGCTGGGCGCACCGTGGCTCCAGGCCGCAGGAGTCGGTGCCCTGGATGGGACCACCTTGGCACTGTACCGGGTATTTTTGCAGGCCGACCTGTCGGTGGTGGGTGGTATCACCCTGTTCGTTGGGCAGGTGGCCGATATCCAGATTACCCGTACCCTGGCCAAACTCACTGTGAACAGTGCGGTTCAAATGCTGAATGTCAAACTGCCGAGAAACGTCTGGCAGCCGGGCTGTATTCATACTCTGTACAGTGCCGACTGCGCCGTCGACCGGGATGGGCCTGCCATTGCCACCGAAACGACGGTTTACGCTGGCAACACCACCACGGCACTGGCCAGCGGACTGGCATTGGTGGAAGCCCGGTGGTTTGAGCAGGGGTATGTGCATTTCCTCAGCGGTGCGCTGACCGGTGTGCGGCGCACCATCAAATCCTGCTCCGGTGACGGCATCTTCCAGTTGCTGCTACCCCTGCCGTCCATCCCGGCGGTGGGAGACGCCTTCAAAGCCTATCCCGGCTGCGACAAAACCCAGGCCACCTGCACCAACAAATTTCACAACGTCAGAAATTTCAGAGGCTTCCCCTACATTCCGGTTGCGGAGACGGCGATATGAACGAGATCAGGCAGCAAATTGTCCAGACGGCCATGGCATGGCTGCTCACCCCTTACCATCACCACGCCCGCATCAAAGGTGTGGGCGTGGATTGTGTGCAGTTCCTTATCGCCGTCTTTGAGGAGTGCCAGCTTGCTTCTGCGGTGGCCGATGGCTACGCCAAGGACTGGCACCTGCACCGCAGCGAGGAAAAATATCTGGCGGGCATCCAACAGTATGCCAGGCAGACAACCACGCCAGAACCGGGGGACATCGCGCTCTTCCGGTTTGGCCGTTGTGTCTCCCACGCAGGCATTCTTTTGCCGGAGCCCCGTACCGTCATTCATGCCTTTGCTGGTGTGGGTGTCATTCTCTCTTCCCTGGACGGCCAGGAGTTGGCCGGTCGACTTCATTCCTTTTGGAGGGTGGCACCATGAGCGGCAAAGACGGGAAGGCCATCAACAACAGCGAGCCTCGCGCCAACGGTGTCACCTTTCAGGGCAGCATTTATGGGTCGGCGATCCCGATTGTCTATGGTCGGGCCAGAGTGCCGGGGAACCTGCTCTGGTACGGTGACTTCAAAGCCATCGCCCACACCACCTCGCAGGATGTGGGTGGCAAAGGCGGCGGTGGGAACACCATCGTCAGCACAACGTACACCTACACGGCCTCCTTCATCTTCGGCCTCTGCGAGGGGCCGATCACCGGCATTGACGGCATCTGGAGCAACAAGGACTTCAAACCCGATCCGGCCAATCTATCGGAGGTGATCACCCCCTCGGCGGCCTGGAACGAGTCGCATCTGGTTTCCGGTTCGCATCAGGTGACGGTTGCCCATGGCACGCAGTGGACCAGCCATATCTCGTGTGTCGCACTTGATGGGGATGTGTCGAACACTCTGACAAACGGCACCGATTTCACCGTTGTCGCAGGCACCTATTATTTCGCCACCCAGTATGCCAACGTCCAGGTGTTGATCTGCTACAACTTTACCGCGATCAACAGCAGTTCCTCCGTCATGACGGTCTTCAATGGCGATTATCTGCAAAACCCGTGGACCTACTTGACCAGCAAATATCCCGCTCAGGCACTCAGCTATCGTGGCATTTCCTATGCCGCCGCTCTGGATTGGCAACTGGGCTCCGGTACCGCCCTGCCGAACCTGACCTTTGATGTCATTGGCCAGCTTTCATTCGACGCGGCCAACGGATTTTTCGATGCGCACCCGAAAGACATCCTCCTCGACTTGCTGACCAACCCCCACTACGGTTTGGGTTTCCCCATGGCAAACATCGGCGACTGGATGCAATACTACCGGTATTGCACGGCCAACAGCCTCTTCCTGTCACCGGTCTATTCGGTCCAGTCGACGGCCAGCGATATCGTGACGCAACTGATGAAGCTGACAAATTCCGGGGTCTACTTTTCCGAGGGCACCTTGAAAATCACCTCCTTCGGCGACGCCGTCGTCACCGGCCACGGCACCACCTACACGCCCAACATTACCCCTGTTTGCGAACTGGCCGCAGATGATTTCATTGTCACAGGAACCGAGGATCCAGTAACCATTTCCCGACGGCCCGCCGTCGATGCGTACAACCACGTCAAAATAGAATTCCTGAATGCCAGCAACCAGTTCAATACCGAGGTGGCCGAGGCCAAGGATCTGGTCTCCATTGATCTCTTCGGCCTGCGGACGATGGACTCCATCCAGGCCCACGAGATCAAATCGCCTGTGGTGGCCAGAGCGGTGGCGCAAAACATCCTCCAACGGTCGCAGTACGTGTGCAACACCTATGCCTTCAAATTGGGCTGGAAACATTGTCTGCTGGAGCCGACCGACCTTGTCACGCTCACCGATCCGGGCGCAGGGTTGGACAAAACACCTGTCCGTATCCTCTCGATTGAGGAGGACGAAGAGGGCCTTCTATCTATAGATGCAGAAGATGCCCCGCAGGGGGCGTTCAGCTCTGCGACCTACCCGCATCAGGAAGTTGGCGGCTACGTCCCGGCCTACAACCTGCCCTCCGGCGCAATCAATACACCCGTGCTCTTCGAGGCACCCAAGGCACTGGCCGCAACCGGGCATGAGATCTGGGTAGCCGTGTCGGGTGGCGAAAATTATGGCGGTTGTCAGGTTTGGTTGTCTTCGGACGGCACGAATTACAAAAAGATCGGTGAGATCGTCTCCCCGGCCCGCCACGGCTTTCTGACCGACCCAATGGCGTCTGGCACGGATCCGGACACCACCCACACGTGTTCGGTTGACCTCTCCGCATCCTCCGGTATGCTGACTTCCGGTACCATCGCTGACGCTGACAACCGGGCCACGCTGGCATGGGTGGACGGGGAATTTTTCGCATATTCGACCGCCACGCTGACGGGGGTATGCACCTACACCCTGGGCGGCTACCTGCGGCGTGGCCTCTACGGCAGCACGATCAAAGCACACCCAAGCCAGAGTCCGTTCGTTCGGTGCGATGGGGCGATCTTCCGGTACGCCTACGATCCGGCACTGATCGGCAAGACGATCTATATGAAATTCCCGGCGTTTAACCAGTTCGGCGGCGGGGGGCAGTCCATGGCCGATGCGGCAGAGTACATGTTCAGAATTTTTGGGAGCGCGGTGTAGACATGGCCAGAGCGCGGTGACCGGGTGCGGGGTGACAAAGCTGTTCTGGTGCAGGATACGGCGGATGTGCCCATTTTTCGGACACAAAAATAGCGTGTCTCCCCGCTGTTTGCTGTACCCTGTGCGGCGTACAGAAAGAGGAAGAATCGCATTGGATACTACCGTTTTCACTGTTAATTCAATGCGCTGTCCTCTTTGGCAGGCTCAGGCGAGTTCGTCGCCGTCCCTACCCCTCCCATCGCTCCGCATTCCTTGCGTCCTCCAGGAGTCCCCGTTTTAACAATCGTCTGGTCAACGTCCCGGATTTTCGTAGTCCAGGCTCACGACCCAGGGAAAATGCGATGCTGGGTCATCGTCCCGACGAGATTGCGCGCTCGGGACCGCGTCCCAAAATTTGCGGTGTTGGGTCAACGTCCCGATATTGTGCGGCCGGGCCCGCGTTTGCACAACTCAACCCCAAGGGAGTCATGCAAAAATTCGCTACTCCTCGTCTACATTATTTTGACGCGACGGGGAAGGGTTTTCCTTCGTTGACGAAACTGACTTGCTGAACAAGATCATAGCGGATCCCGCGCAAAAAGTCCCACACGTCCTATCTTTGCAATCACGCATGACTTGAACTGATCGTTTTAATTGATGTTTTTTCGCATTCACTCGTCCATCTTTGCAATCGAATCTGGCCGTTCTTGGCGTTTCTTGCCCATGCCATGGGGTGCTGGAAGTGCCATGCAACGAGACGCTCAGCGTTGGTTGGCGGCAGGTGATGGTCTGGGATGGACGGGCGGTGCTGTGGTGCATGTGTCCGTCTTTTTTGTCTGAGGGCACCGGACAGAACACAACATTTATTATTAATATTCTTGAATGGTAGATGAAATCGATTTATGGTGTCCTCATTGTTCACCGCCCGAAAAAGGAACACCACCATGAACGAAACCTTCTCCCTGACCTTGCAGCAAGTGGATACCATCAATCAGAGCTTGATCAGGGCATCCTCCATTGCTCAACTGCTGGCCGATTGCGGGTCCAGGCGCAACGGGGAACCAGAACCCATGGATGAAGATTCCGTGTTCGTGGTGATGCGGATCCTTTCCGAAGAGTTGGAGAAAATCGGCAATGTTATGGAGGCAGTCGGGGGTGAACCCAGCCAATGCCCAACTCCGTAACCAACGCCTATGCACTCATGAAGCGGGCCCACGCACCCGCAGCTCGTCCAACAGCCTCTTTCTTTCGTCCTCTGCCAATTTCCCGGCCAAGAGAATGATCTCTGCCAGCATATCATCATCCGCAAGAAAAAATGCTGGTGGGACTCCCAGCACCTCTGCCATTTTACCAATAGCCTCCCAGCCCGGTTGTTTCCCCTGGCGTTCCCACCGGTTGATATACACGGATGCCTTCTTGGGGGGAAGCCCCATTTGCACCCCCAATCCCCTTTGACTACAACCAATTCGCTCCCGCGCATACCGGAGTCTGCGTCCAAACGTCTCTCTCATCCCATGCCTCCTCCATAGGATAAGTATCCCCTACTTCTACATTGCGCGTTATCTACATTTGGTGTAGATTGTCCGGGAGGGTTTTACACTTTAGTTTCATTGCCAGGATGCTCCGAACGGATCGAAGCCGTCGAAGAGCCTGTGTCATGCATGGATCCCGCAGGAAAAATCCTTGTATGGGAGGATTGTTATGGAAATACGAGAACGCAATCAGGTTTTTTTGCTTGAAAAATTCCTGCAACTATCCGACAATGCCAGGAGCGGTGTTGTTCTTTCCGAAACCAGTCAAGGGGGATGCTGTGCCAAATTTGGGAGGAATAACAATCACAGCCGTTGCGTTCGTCTCAAAGACCTCCCAGAATGTCACGCTGGCCGCCATGCAAGTGGACGGGTCGGTTGTGGTTCCTGCCTACGTAGCACCCATGTCATTATCTACCCCCCCCCCAATCAAACTTTAGTTTTCATCTCATGTCTGGAAATTCTTTTGTCGGTGTTAAATATTGTCAGGCATTGTGTTATTGTGTCGATAGTTTCATTAAAATCATTGTTAAAAACACTTCATTATAGTGCGCTGGTCTGCCAGGAGCTTGGTATATTGGGCACATCAAACGTAAAATGTTCATACAATATGGATTTAAGGGATGATATAATCATAAAAAAATAAGTGTTGCGCGTCTGTCAGGCCAACAGGCGAAGGTCTCATCTGTCGCTGGCCAAACGTCTTGACATGACATGTGGGAAACAAGATAGCCTTAAACACTTGTTTATAGGTTGGATAGTATGGCCAAGAGCAAAAAGTACAAAAAACAAAACAATACCGGTGGGTCAGAGATGTCCGTCGCCAGTGCGGGTTCTGACAACCCAAATGACACATCGGCTCGATCCAGTGTGGCAACGTCCCAGAGCAGTCAATTGTCACAGGAAATTGCCAATCGGGCTCCGCTGGGATTTCCCATTATCGGTCTTGGTGCTTCGGCCGGTGGACTGGATGCCTTCCATGGCTTTTTCACCAATCTGCCTGCCAACACCGGGATGGCCTTTATCCTGGTGCAGCACATGGATGCCAGCCACCAGAGCATCCTGCCCACTCTGATCCAGAATTATACCACCATGCCCGTCCTGCAGGTGCAAGGCAGCACACCCATCGAAGCCAACGCCGTCTATGTCATCCCGCCCAATCATAATCTGGACATCCTGAACGGAGTCCTGTACCTGATAGACCTGTCAGAACCGAAAGCCCGCAGCGGTTCCATCGACCATTTTTTCCGTTCCCTGGCCCAGGATCAGTACAACAATGCGGCATGTGTCATTCTCTCTGGAACAGGCACGGACGGTACTCTGGGTCTCAAGGCAATCAAGGAGGCCGGAGGTCTGGTGGTCACCCAGGATCCGGTCAGTGCGAAATATGACGGTATGCCGAAAAGTGCCATCAACACAGGCATGTCCGACTTTATCCTGCCCCCGGAACAGATGCCGCAAGCACTCGTGGATTTTTTTAGATTTAAATTTCACGCAAACCCCCGATCAAACGTCCCTGAAAAAATCCTGAAAAACAAGACAGAAGAGACCGGTCAGAGTCAATTGAGCAATATTTTCATCCTGCTCCGTGCACAAATTGGACACGACTTTTCCCTCTACAAGGAGAACACCATCCTGCGGCGCGTGGAGCGACGCATGTCGGTTCACCAGATGCAGAAAATCAGTGAATACGTCACCTACCTGGGAGCCAATCCCGAAGAGGTCATGCTGCTCTTCAGGGATTTCCTTATCGGAGTCTCCAATTTTTTCCGTGACCAGGATGCATTTGAAAAACTCGCAGAAAAGGTGATCCCCAAACTGTTCGAAAACCGCCCGGAGCACAAGCCCATCCGTATCTGGGTGCCGGGATGCGCCAGCGGTGAGGAGGCCTATTCCATCGCCATGCTGGTCCAGGAGGAGATGGAAAGGGTGGGTCGGGCGTATCCAGTCCAGATTTTTGCCACCGACATCGACGACAGAGCCATTGAAGTCGCCCGCAGTGGTCTCTACCCGGACAGCATTGCCGTGGATGTCTCCAGCATGCGGTTGCGACGTTTCTTCACCCTGGAAGGCAACCATTATCGGATCAAGAAAACGATTCGGGACATGTTGATCATCGCCGTGCAGAACGTCATCAAGGATCCCCCTTTTTCCAACCTGGATTTGATCAGTTGTCGAAATCTGTTGATTTACATGGGGACCATTCTGCAAAAACGGGTACACGCCATCTTCCACTATGCCATAGCCCCCAACGGATTTCTCCTGCTGGGCAGCTCGGAGACGACGGGCGAATCGGCCTCCGTCTATGCCACCATCGACCGGAAATGGAAGATATATCAGCACAAATCCCAAACATACCCCATGGTCCAGGATTTCGTCGCTCCGTCCATTGTCAAGAGGGAGAAACAGCATTTGGAAAAAAAGATTCCCGTCAAAACGGCCCAAAAGGCCCTGGGCTTGAAAGAATTAACGGAGCAGCACTTGTTGACTACCCGCATGCCCACCTGCCTGATGGTCAACGACCAGTACGAGATTCTGTACATTCACGGAAAAACCGGGAGATACCTGGAGGCGACCTCGGTCGATACCCACTGGAACATCCTGAAGCTTGCCAGAGAGGGTTTAACCATCGACTTGGCCTCGGCCTTACGCAGGGTCAAAACCACCCAACGATCCATCCACTGCCGTAAACTTAAGGTGAAAACCAATGGCCGTTTCCACTGGGTCGATCTGACGGTCGAACCGGTTCTCTCCTCCGACACCATGAAGGGGTGGTCGTGGGTGATCTTCGAGGATCTGGGGCCTGTATTGCACACCGAGGACAAGACGAAACCGGCCACGGCGTCCAACAAGATATGCCGTCGACTGGCCGACAAGGAGAAGGAACTCCGATCCACCAAAGAGTACCTCCAGACCACCATCGAAGAGTTGGAAGCCACCAATGAAGAGTTCAAATCCATGAACGAAGAGTTGCAGGCCTCCAACGAGGAGTTGCAAAGTGCCAACGAAGAGCTGGAAACCGCCCGGGAGGAGGCCCAATCGGTCAACGAGGAACTGGCCACGATCAACGCCGAGTATGAGGAAAAACTCATCACGTTGGCCAAGACCAACAATGACATGGTCAACCTGATGGCCAGCACCGCCATCGGCACCATTTTTTTGGACGAAACACTCAAGGTGGTGCGCTTCACCCCGTCCGCCACGCGATTCGTCAGCCTGATTCCAGGCGATATTGGCCGTCCGATCCAGCATCTGGTCAGCAATCTGAAGGGAAAGAACCTGTCCAATTGCGCGGAACAGGTTCTGGATTCACTGATTCCGGTGGAATTCGAAACTCAAACCGAGGATGGCGAATGGCTCTCCATCCGGGTACGTCCCTACCGCACGGTGGACAACGTGATCGAGGGCGTCGTGATCGCCTTCGTCGACATCTCCGAAATCAAGAACATGCAGCAAAGCCTGCGCCTGAGTGAAGAGCGTTTCAAAGTTGCCCTGAAGAGTTCGCCTCTGGGCATTATTGTCTCCAATGTGGATGAGGCATTGCGGTATACCTGGATTTATAATTCTCATCCGAAGGTCAAGATGACTGATTTTATGGGCAAGCGCGACGATGAAATGGATGACAGCATGGGCACGCATCAATTGCTCGCCTTGAAGCGCAAGGTATTGGAAAGTGGAACGGGGGCACAAGAGGTGATCGTGTTGCCCACCTCCGAGGGTCTGATGACCTGCAAGGTATCCGCTGAACCGCTACTGGATTATTCCGGGAAGATTGTCGGTGTCACCACTGCGGCCATTGATATCACTGAAATGCTCGAAAACAAAAGGCAGTAATTCAATGAACAAGAAGTCGCTCAGACAAAACTCAATGCGGACCATCGCCGAGGCGCAACTCGTCCAAGACCTGCCAGCAAACCCATCAGCACCCCTGTCAGCCGACCAACTTGAGCACGAATTGCGTGTTCACCAGATTGAATTGGAGATGCAGAACGAAGAGTTGCGCCGTACCCATATCGGGTTGACCATCTCTCATGATCGTTATGTGGACCTTTATGATTTCGCTCCGGTAGGCTACCTGACCCTGGCCGTCAGTGGCCTGATCGAGGAGGTGAACCTGACCGGGGCTGTGCTCCTTGGAGTGGAGCGCAGCACATTGTACCATGACCGTTTCGCGCGTTTCGTAACCAGCGCAGACAGTCCGATCTGGTATCGATTCCTGGCTGCGGTGCGACAAGGCAAAACGCAAAATTGCGAACTGGTACTCCAGCGTGCAGACGCCACGCTTTTCCATGCCCGTCTGGATGGCCGATACATGGGGGCCGGCAACGACTCCCCGGCGATGGTACGCATTACCCTGACCGACATCAGTGAACGCAAACAGGTGGAGGATGCACTCCGCATCAGTGAATCCCGCTTTCGGGGGGCCTTTGAGACCGCCGCCCATGGCATGGCTCTGCTGTCTTCCCAGGGCAAGTTTCTCAAGGTCAATCATGCTTTGTGCATCATTGTCGGTTATGAAGAGGCAGAACTGCTGGCCATGGATTTTCAAACCATCACTCATCCAGAGGACCATGACGTCGGCTTGGCCTGCATGCGCCAGTTGCTGGCCGGGTCTGTTCCGAACTGCAAGATTGAAAAGCGATATTTGCACAGGGATGGCCACGTCATATGGGTGTCTCTGGGCATCTCACTGGTCACGGATGGGGAGGGTCGACCGTTGCATTTTGTGGCACAAACCCAGGATATCACCGCCCGAAAATCTGCCGAGGTGCAACTCCTGGATGCCAAGAAACAGTTGGAAATACAAGTGGACTGCATCAATCGCATTCAAAGCCTGTTCATTGATGAATCACAGCCCGATGTGGTTTTCAATGCTCTCCTGGTGGAGATCCTGCGACTGACCTCCAGTGCCTATGGCTTCATCGCTGAGGTACGGCGGAACGAACAGGGAGCCCATTATTTGCAGGCCATGGCCATCTCCAATATTGCATGGAATGAGGAGACCCAGGCTTATTACAAGGCCCACGCCCCATCCAATTTTTGTTTCACCCGTATGCATGGTTTGCATGTTGAGGCATTTACCAGTGCATCACCCGTGATCGCCAACGACCCGGCCAATGATCCCAGACGTTGCGGTTTGCCCCCTGGTCATCCCCCGCTGCACGCCTTTCTGGGGCTGCCCATCAAACGCGGGCAGGAGGTCGTGGGCGTGCTGGGACTGGCCAATCGCCCGCAAGGGTATGACATGGCCCTGGTGACGTATCTGGAGCCGGTCGTCTCGGCCTGTCAACAAATCATGGATGGGTACCTCAATCGCAACAAAAGGATCGATGCCGAAAAATTGTTGATGGAGGCCAACACATTATTGTCCCAGGAGAGCGATGCGCTGAGAAAAAATCAATTTTTGCTCTCGGAGACCGAAAAAATTGGCAAGATTGGTGGCTGGAAGTTTAATGCCGATACCGGCAAGCAGACATGGACGGAAGAAATTTTTAAAATTCTCGAAGTGGATCTCACCTTTGATCCGACCGTGGAAAAAGGCATCCGTTTCTATACCCCTGCTTCCAGGCCAATCGTGACAGAGGCTGTGCAGCGGGCTGTCGATCATGGCGAACCGTTTGACCTTGAACTGGAACTCATCACCGCCAAGGGCAATCTTCGGAATGTGCATGTCATTGGCAAAACTGATCTGGAAAACCGAAAAGTCTATGGGTTCTTGCAAGATATTACTGAACATAAAAAGATCGAGGATGCCCTGCGCAAAGAGCGGGATTTCATCCGCGAGATGGTCAACGCCCTGCCAGGCACCCTCTATTTGATCAGCCGGGAGGGACAATTCCAGTTATGGAACAAGAAATTCGAGGAAATTACCGGTCGTACCCCGGAGGAAGTTTCTGTAGCATCACCGGCTGACTTTTTTCAAGGCGAGGAACGCGTAACCATCTGCGAACGAGTGCAAGAAGTTTTCACCCAAGGGTTCGCTGTCGTCGAGGCCAGCCTGGTCTCCAGAGACGGTACGCTGCATCCGCACTATTTTGTTGGACAGCGCATCGAACTGGATGGCACGCCTTATCTGATCGGTATGGGACTGGACATTTCCGAGCGCAAACGGATGGAAGATGACCTGCGTGCCGCCAAAAAGCAGGCCGAAGCCGCCACCATAGCCAAGGGGGAGTTTCTGGCCACCATGAGCCATGAAATCCGCACCCCCATGAATGCGGTCATGGGATTGACCGATCTGGCCCTTCAGACGGAGTTGACACCCAAAGGCCGGGATTATCTGACCAATGTTGCCCTCGCCTCCCGTGCCCTGTTGCGTATCATCAACGACATTCTGGACTTTTCCAAAATGGATGCGGGCAAGCTGCAATTGGAGGCCGTTGATTTTTTGCTGCGTGACGTGTTTGATCACCAGGCGGATTTGTTCCGTCAAAAGGCGGCCGAGAAAGGCATTGAATTGATCCTCCAGATTGGCACAGGATATCGATACGCCCTGACCGGCGATTATTTGCGACTCGAACAAATCCTGATCAACCTGGTTGGCAATGCGATCAAGTTTACGGAAGAGGGCGAAATCGAGGTGGGTGTGCGACTGGTCGAACAAAAGGGCAATCATGTCTTGCTGGAATTTTTTGTGCGGGACACCGGTATCGGTTTGAGTCAGGAGCAAATGGATACACTCTTTGCCCCTTTTGTTCAGGTGGACAGTTCCACCACGCGCAAACATGGCGGAACCGGTTTGGGTCTCAGCATTTGCAAGCGGTTGGTGGAGATGATGGCAGGACAAATTTGGGTGGAAAGCACCCCGGGCATCGGTTCGATCTTCCGCTTTACCGTGCTCTTGTTGCGTCGGGAAGTCGCAGAACAGGACGACATGACACTCCCCGCCGACATGCACGCACTCCGAGTCCTGGTGGTGGATGACAACCCGACCGCCAGCCATTCCTTGCGGGTGTTTCTGGATGCTTTCGGTTTTTCGACGACGGCAACCGGTTCTGGTCGGGAGGCATTGGCAGAAATACAGCAAGGCATTCTGGGAAAAGATCCCTACCAACTGATTCTGGTGGACTGGTTGATGCCAGAATGGGATGGGATCGAAACCATCCGCCAGATTCTGGAAGCGACCGCGTCGGATGAAACGCAGGGAGATCCCCTACCCAGGATTATCCTGCTCACCACTTACGACCGGGAGGAAGAGATCAGACAACGGGCCAATGCCATGGGTATCCGAGCACTTCTTCCCAAACCGGTCAACTGTTCGCTGCTGTTTGACACGATTATGGAACTCTTCTGCAGGGAGGTCACCAAGGTGTACCAACCGGGATGTGAGGCCATCGATCTGACCGAGGTGACCGAAAAAGTGGCTGGTGCCCAGGTGCTTCTGGTCGAGGATAATGTCATCAACCAGTGGGTGGCGCGGGAAATGTTGGAAAAAGTGGGACTGGTCGTGACGGTGGCTGGTGACGGCCTGGAAGCCGTGCGCATGGTGATGGCAGCATCATTCGATCTGGTGCTGATGGATATCCAAATGCCGACCATGGACGGTTATACGGCTTGTCGTCAGATTCGGAAAGATCCCCGTTTTGGGCCGTTGCCCATCATCGCCATGACGGCCCACGCCATGGATGAAGATCGGCAAAGGTGTCTGGAGGCCGGCATGGTCGGTCACCTGGCCAAGCCCATCGACCGCAGACACCTGTATGCCACTTTGATGGCGTGGATCAAGCCTGGCGACAGACCCAAGGTGACAACCGTTCCCGTTTCGAACAGCATCCCGGATACAAAGGGACTGGAACTGCCGACCATTCTTCCCGGTATAGACGTGGCAGATGGGCTGGATCGTCTGGGGAACAATCATCAGATATATCGATTGATTTTGCTTGAATTCAGAAAAGATTTTGACAAAACGGCAGAAAAGGTTCGTCTTGCTCTGCAGGGGAAGCGTCGGGACGATATGCAATCCGCACAACATTTGGTTCATACAATCAAGGGCATGTCCGGCAACCTGTCCGCACGGAGACTGTTTCATGCCTCTGCGGCCCTGGGGCAAGCCATCCGGGAGAACCGGCAGGATGACTGGCCGATTCTGTTGGAAAGATTTGAAATCGCTTTGAATCAGGTGGTGGATACCATTGATACCCTGCAATCGGAAGAAACCGAGACACCCAATGTGGAAATCACCCCACTGAACATCGAAGAGGTCGCTCCCCGGTTGCTCGCGTTGGCCGATGCCATTCAGAAACGCAGGGCCGATGCCGTTGAGTGTTGCCAAACCCTCCGGCCGTTACTCAAGGGCACAATCGTGGAGGAACTATTGCAACAAGTGGAAACATCTCTTGGATGCTACGTATTCCAGAAGGCCCAAGACCATCTTTTCTCTCTTTTCAATGCCCTCGATATGCCTTTGCCACGGAGGAAAAAGCCATGATTGACCAGGATCAGAAACAGACCATCCCGATAGTCGATGACATGCTGGTCATCCAGCGTGTTGCAACACCTCCCAGGAAGCAGGTTTTGTTGGATGCCATTCAGCATATTCCAGAGGGAGATATTACATGAACAGATCAGCGTTGATCAGCTTGATTGCCCAATTCGCCTGTTCGAGAATCCCACAATTGTCTTGACTTGGAGGAAAATATCGTGCAGATCGAGTGGCAAAAGGATCAAGAGATCAACCTATACGGTTCTGGAACACGCAAAACACCCTTCCTGTGGACGTCTGGGTTATATACCGGATATGACGCCATTGATCGTCAACACCAAGAAATATATGAAGCTTTGATGGGAGTCAGCCTGTTGCTGGAAATGCCGGATGTCAATTTTAGGTATTGGTTGGGCATGGTGGGTCGCAAGATGGAAGATTATGTTATCACGCATTTCAGAGATGAAGAGCAATTAATGGCTTTTGTTGGCTATCCCGACATGCAGGCACACAAGATCCAGCATCTCAACTTTATTGAAGCATTTAAAAAACATCAGACGCACATGGCGCAGTTGACAACGGATGCAGAAAGAATTGAGGAATCCAAAAGTTTACTCAAATTTTTGAATGATTGGTTCGATATGGAAGTTATGTCACATGACAAAGATTTCGCCGACTTTATCAAGAATAAATCGCGGTAAACTAAAGGGCAGAGCAATCCAGAAATGACAGGCTTTACTCACTGACTCCTCTCCTCCCGATGACAGTACCTCATCGGTCAGGGATGGATGTCAAACTCAAAAATTAAATTGGATGAGACAATGAATCCAGAATCAAACGCTCCAGTCGTCATGATCGTCGATGATGTGATCGAAAATCTGGATGTTCTGGTAAGCCTGCTATCCAAACAATATCGGGTTATTTCTGTCAAGGACGGCCAAAAGGCATTGGAACGGGTGCTGGTTGAACCCAAACCAGATATCATTCTCCTGGACATCATGATGCCGGATATGGATGGTTACGAGGTATGCAAGAAACTCAAGGCAGATCCAGAAACAAGTGATATTCCAGTGATTTTCGTCACCATGAGAACCGATACAACCGATGAACTGCGGGGATTGGAACTGGGGGCCGTCGATTACATTCACAAGCCGATCAGTCTCCCCCTTGTTCTGGCACGTGTTCAAACCCACCTGACCACCAAAGAACACTACCGAAGGCTAAAAGAGAAGAGTTGTCGTATTGATCAGCTCAACAATCAGCTCGCCCAGGATATGGCCTGGCGTGAGGTATCGGAACAGGCTCTCCGGGAGAGTGAAGAACGATTTAGATCCGTTGCACAGTCGGCCACGGATGCAATCATTTCCATCGACTTGGATGGTAATATTTGTTTTTTTAATAAATGGGCAGAGAAAATTTTCCAATTTTCATCTGACGAGGTTCTGGGCAATCCGATATCCATTCTTGTACCAGAAAATTTCGCAAAAGCACATCAGGATGCCATAAACAGGATCAAAAAGACCGGAAAGATGAGACACAAGCCAGGACAGGTTATCGCCATTGCTGGAAAAAGAAAAGATGGAGAAGAAATACCAATTGAAATGACCCTTTCTTCCTGGGAGGTTGGTGGCAGTCTTCATTTTACCGCCATCATGCGTGATATAACGGAACGCAAATATCTGGAAGAGAGACTGGCCCAATCGCAGAAAATGGAAGCGGTGGGAACTTTGGCTGGCGGCATTGCCCATGATTTCAACAATATTCTTGGCATTATCATTGGCAATGCGGAACTTGGAATATTGGGCGTAAGCGACCTGTCTGAGGTAACGAAAAACATCCTGGACGCGGCAACCAGAGGACGGGATCTGGTGCGTCGGTTGCTTGCCTTCAGCCGGAAAACCCAAACCAGCAAGCAACGTCTCAACCCGGCCACCCTGGTCAGGGAGGTGTTGCAATTGATGCGCTCCATACTGCCTGCGTCCATTACGATTCAGGATGAGATCCGAGATGAAGATGCACAGATACGTGCGGATCCCACCCAACTCCATCAGGTAATGCTGAATCTCTGCACCAACGCACGCCAAGCCATGGGAGAAACAGGTGGGGTACTCACCGTTGGCGTGGAACGCATCCAGATCGATGCTGACCGGGCCGCACATCTCTCCCTGGACCCCGGTTCCCACATCGAGATTCGGGTCCGGGATACGGGTGACGGCATGACGGAGGAGGTCCAGAAACGCATCTTTGAACCCTTCTTTACGACGAAAACAAAGGATAGAGGGACAGGACTCGGCTTGTCGGTGGCTTACGGTGTGATCCGCAATTGTGGGGGAACCATCCATGTGGAGAGCAAACCGGGACAGGGCACGACCTTCCGTTTGTACATGCCAGAGGCGACCCCCTCTCTCAAGAAGGATCGAATCGAATCGGATCACCCTTCCCTGAAAAAGGGAATCGGGCGAATCCTGGTGGTGGATGACGAGGCTGGCCTGGTAGAAATCTGGGAGAAATTATTGACGAGTCTTGGCTATTTGGTTGACGGGTTTACGGACCCCCTGGAGGCCCTGGCCAGCTTCAATGAAACACCCCACGCCTTTGATGCGGTGCTGGCCGATCAAACCATGCCGAAAATGCTGGGCAATACGCTGGGCGAGGAAATTCTTAAGATTCGCCCAGACCTGCCTGTTTTTCTTTGCACCGGCTTCAGTGAAACAATGACTGAAGAAAGGGCAAGGCGGAGCGGATTTCGACGCATTTTTTTCAAGCCCGTCTCTTTTGTCGATGTCTCCACCGCCATCAAGGTAGCCATCTCGCCCAACCAAGAGGTGGTGGTCAGCGATGGCTACACCCTTCCTCCTGTCCATCCGTGTGCGTGCGCTGCCGAAGAACCGTCGACGGTCGTCCATGGGGATGTTGGCCCCGCAGAGACAACCAGGCCGGTGGCCAATATTCTGGTGTTGGATGATGAACCAGGCATTGTCAGAATTTTAGAAAAATTCATGTTGGAACAGTCTTATACCGTTTTCACTGCTTTTTCTGGATCGACTGCACTACATATCCTGAACACCCATTTAATCGACATACTGATTACGGATATTGGTCTGCCTGATGTGGACGGGTTGGAGATGATTGCCAAGGCAACCAGAATCCAACCCGATCTCCAGTCCATCATCATTACCGGCACAAGGGACATAGAATGTGCCATTGCCGCATTGAATCTGGGTGCATTCAGTTATTTGGTCAAACCAATTATCCTGAGTGAGTTCAAGGTTCACGTCGAACGCTGTCTGGAGAAAATCCGATTGAACAAAGCGTTACGTGAAGCGCGTGACCAGGCATTGGCCTCCTCTTTGGCCAAAAGCAACTTTCTGGCAACGATGAGCCATGAAATTCGTACCCCCATGAATGCGGTACTGGGCATGACCGATCTGGCACTGCAGTGTGACATGAACCCAAAGCTGAGAGATTATCTGACCAAGATTGCCCAGGCTTCCCGTAGCCTGATGCGGATACTCAACGATATTCTGGATTTTTCAAAAATTGACGCGAACAGGCTTGAAATGGAAAAGAATAATTTCCTGGTTCGCAACATCTTCGACCACTTGTCGGATCTGTTTGGCAGTGAAGCTTACAAAAAGGGTGTGGACTTGATTTTCAGATACTCCGCAGAATGCCTGTATGTTCTGTTGGGGGATTCCCTGCGACTGGAACAAATCCTGGCCAATTTGATTGGCAATGCCATCAAGTTTTCGCACCAGGGGGAAATTGAGGTCACGGTGAGCACGATTGCCACGGAGATGCCCCCTGATGGCATTATGTTGGAATTCCTGGTGCGGGACACGGGTATCGGCATGACCGGGGAGGCCATGGCACGGTTGTTCGATCCGTTTGTTCAGGCCGATGGTTCCATCACCCGCCAGTATGGCGGCAGTGGATTGGGTCTGGCCATCTGCAAGCGTCTGGTCACCATGATGGAGGGGCGGATTTGGGTGGAGAGTACACCAGGACAGGGCAGTCGGTTTCGATTTACCGCCCAGTTTACCCGGCAGCAGGCCGCCATGTTGGAGAGTGCCTTGTTGCCACCCGATGATATGCACCATTTGAATGCCCTGGTGGTAGACGACAGGCCGACTTCTCGTGAGTCGTTGGAGCAGTTGTTGCGCCTTTTCACCTTTGAAACAACAGCCGTTTCCTCCAGGCAGGAAGCGGAAGCTGCCATCCGGCGAGGAATCGAGGATGGAACGCCCTACTCCTTGGTCCTCCTGGGTCGGCGTATACCAGAAATGGACAGGATCGATTCATTGCAAAGGAGTGCTTGCCCGGGCCAGGATGGAACTCGCCCGAAAATCATCCTGTTGACCGAAACCAACCAGGACAGGGAGGCGTTCGAGAAACAACTCGACAACCCTTTCGTGGTGGATGCCATCCTCATCAAACCGGTCAATTGTTCTCTGCTGTTCAACACCATCATGAGAATATTTGACCAGGATGCGGCCAAGCGTTTCCTGCTTGGCGAAGAAATGACCGACCAATCCCTGACCACCCAAGGGCTTGGGGGAGCCACAGTGCTGCTGGTGGAAGACAACGATCTCAATCAACAATTTGTCAAAGAGCTTCTGGAAAGTATCGGTATCGTCGTAGAATTGGCAAACAATGGCCTGGAGGCGGTCAGCATGGTCCATACCAAGCCATACGAGGCGATTTTGATGGACCTGCATATGCCGGAAATGGACGGGTATACGGCCGCCAAACGTATTCGGGAAAACCAGGGGCTGGCAAAGTTGCCCATCATTGCCTTGACCGCCGACGCCATGAACGATGCCCAGGCGGACTGTCTATCTGCTGGAATGGATGATTATGTGACCAAACCCATTGACAAAAATAAACTGCTTTCCGTCTTGGGAAAATGGATTACTCGTGATGTCCATGCCGGGTTGTCCGTTGTGTCGACCCGGATGACGACCATAAATGACGCAGGCGCATGGCCGGACCTTCTGCCTGGGATCAATATCTCTGCTGCTTTGGATCGTATCAACGGCAGTCATCGGGCACTTCGACTGATGTTGTTGGGATTCCATCGAGATTTTGCCACCTCCGCCGAACGTGTTCGCGCCCATCTCACTGGCAAACGCCAATCCGATGTGGAATCAGCCTGCCGCCTGCTTCATACCATCAAGGGCATATCGGGGAATATGTCGGCCAACATCCTGTATGCGGCCACGCTGGCACTTGAAAAAGAGATCAAGGAAGAACGTCAAGAGGAGTGGCCCGGTTTGTTGGACAGTTTTGCAAATGCCTTGCAGATGGTGTTGCAGTCTATTGCTATGCTGCAAGACCATGAAACAACAACCCTCCCGACATGCATGGATGCAGTGGTGCAGGCCATGCCTTTGGACAAAGAAGCGGTCGCCCACCAGTTAAAAAATCTGGCCGCATTGATCCAGCAATCCAGCGGCAATGTTATAGATTCTTTTTATAGGCTTAAGCCAATGCTTGTCCCTGTCATGCCACACATTGGATCGGAACTGAAATGCCTGGAGGAGGCACTCAACACATTTTCATTCAAAAATGCCCGTGCGTCTCTTGACAGGCTGTCGGAACGGTTGGCTGTGATCGGCCAATCTGACAAACCGACCGGACCAGCACAAGGAGTACTCTCATGATGCCATTTTTTCAGGGTCGGTCGAGATTTCTGCTGTTGCTGGGCATCATGCTGGCTGTCGTGTGCATCAGCATTGGCATCAATTTGTATGTGCTTCACCAAAGCATCCTGGAAGTGGAAAAGGTGCGCATTGGTGCCATAGCCAAGAGCCAGGCGAGGCTTATTGACAGCATGTACCAGGCAGCCAAGCGGGATTCCAAAGCACTGTCGGAGGGAGAAATAAATGAGATCCTCTCCGTGTTGACTCGATCCTACCATGGTTGGCACGAAGGACTTGGCAATACAGGTGAAATCAGCTTTGCCCACCACCAGGGAGATCAGATTGAATATCTTTTTCGGCAGCGTCATGCTGAAACCAGCATTCCCAAGTCTATTCCATGGAACATACCTGACGTTGCCCTTCCCATGCACCATGCCCTGGCAGGAGAGTCAGGGGTGCTTGTTGGTCCTGATTACCGGGGCGTGACGGTACTGGCAGCCTACGAATTTATCGCCCCTTTGCACCTGGGGTTGGTGGTCAAGATCGATTTGTCCGAGTTGGATGCCCCACTGTTGGAGGCAGCCGAAAAGACTTTTTCCATCGCGCTATTGGTCCTGTTGGCAGGCAGTTTGTTGTTTGCCAGAATCAGTGAGGGCGTCATCCAGAAAATCCGTGAGGGCGAGCAAAATCTCTCCATCACGTTGAACTCCATCGGTGATGGGGTAATCGTCACTGATCGGCTCGGTCATGTGACCCACATGAATCCGGTGGCTGAAATGTTGACCGGTTGGCCCCTGCCCGAGGCAATCCGGCAACCCCTGCTGGCGGTGTTTCCCCTCATCAACGCCATGACCCGGCAACCCGTGGTTGATCCCGTGACCAAGGTGATCCGCAGCGGTCGCGTGGAAGGAATGGCCAATCACACTGTGCTCACTGCCCGCGATGGCACGGAACGCCAGATCGCCGACAGCGGGGCACCGATTCTGGATCCCGACGGGCAAGTCATGGGCGTGGTGCTGGTGTTCCGGGACGTAACCGAGGAGTATCGTACACGCCAGGAGATCGAGAGGAGTGAGCAACGGCTGCGTGACAGCAAGCAACGACTGGAGTTGGCCCTGCGCTGGGGACATATGGGTGGATGGGATCTTGATTTGCTGGATCACACAGCAAATCGTACACTGGAGCATGATCACATCTTCGGTTATCCGTCGCTTCTGCCGTCGTGGACCTACGAGATGTTCATAGAGCATGTGCTGCCCGAGGATCGCTTCGAAGTGGATCACCTCTTCCAGGAGGCTGTCAAGACGCACTCAAACTGGAGTTTTGAGTGCCGCATACGCCGTGTTGATGGTGAAGTGCGCTGGATCTGGGTCGCCGGTGGACACCAACTCGACGACGAGGGAACGTTGCGGCGCATGGCTGGCGTCGTACAGGATATCACTGAGCGCAAACAAGCTGAGATCTCTGCCCTGACGGAGAAAAATATCCAGGTGGCATTGGCCAGGCTGGGCAAGGCGTTTCTTTCCTCCCAGGGGGGGACCATCGAGGAAATTGCCCAATGTGTACTGACAACCAGCTTGGCGGTGACCGGGAGCCAAAGCGGTTCCGTTGACGAAATCGATCCGCTCACGGGTTTGTCCATCAACCGCACTATTACCGAGGAAAGCCTGATCCACGGCACCTCCCAGGATCATCCCAAATCCCACAGTGTCTCCGCTGACTCTGTTTCCGCCAATCAGTTGCTGTCCGTACCGGTCATCAGTGGTGGTCGCACGATTGCCCAGATTGTTGTGACCAACAATGTGCGTGACTATACTCAGGACGACAGGGCCGTCATGGAACGGATCGCCGACCTGTTCGCTATCGTACTGGGACGGGTCAATCTGGAGCGGCAACTGCGCCACGCCGGGCGACTGGAGGCCGTGGGAACGCTGGCAGGAGGTGTTGCACACGACTTCAACAATATTCTTGCCATTATCATTGGCAATATTGAATTGGTCACCTTTGGCGTCAGTGAGCTGGATGAGGTGATCAAGAACATCAGCGATGCCGCCAGTCGGGGACGCGACCTGGTCCGTCAACTTCTCACCTTCAGTCGACAAACCGGCGGCGAAAGGCAACGGCTCAACCCGATTCCTTTGGTAAAAGAGGTGTTGAAACTGATGCGGTCGACGTTGCCCTCCTCGATTGAAATTCGTGAGAACTAGGTATCCACTTCGGTTAAGCCCTATCCACTTCGATCAAGCGTCTTTGTCTTGTGAATCTTCCCTCTTGGGTTCGCAACAAGTGATCGATACGGTGCTGGTTTCGTGACTACAGCTTGCTGGA
>JADFYM010000269.1 GCA_015233035.1 Magnetococcales bacterium | reverse complement strand
TTCCTGGTGGCTATAGCGAGGGGGTCACACCCGATCCCATCCCGAACTCGGCAGTTAAGCCCCTCAGCGCCGATGATACTGCATCTCAAGATGTGGGAAAGTAGGACACTGCCAGGAAGTTTTTTTTATAGGATAAGGAGTAACCGGTGTGAAGAGTTTCATGGCTACCCCGAAAGATGTGACCCGGCAATGGTGTTTGATGGATGCGGAGGACATCGTCCTGGGACGGTTGGCAAGTGAGGCCGCACGGCGTTTGCGCGGCAAGCACAAACCGATTTATACGCCCTACCTGGACACGGGTGATTTTATCATCGTGGTCAATGCAGCGAAGGTGCGGCTGACCGGAAACAAGCTGGCGGACAAAGTCTATTACCGTCACAGCCGTTATCCGGGTGGTATGCGTTCCGTCACGGCGGGAGGGGTGTTGTCTGGTCTGCACCCGGAGCGGGTTATCGAAGCGGCTGTGCGGGGTATGTTGCCCAAGAACAAACTGGGGCGGCAGATGTTTCGCAAGTTGAAGATCTATGCGGGTGCCCATCATCCCCACGAGGCGCAGCAGCCCGTCGCCCTTGAGATGAAAAGCATCTAGAACAGAGCAGTTCAGGTTGAATGGAGTGTGTCCTTATGTCTTTGGCTAATGCGACGTATGCAACCGGCAGGCGCAAGGAAGCTGTTGCGCGGGTCTGGATTATGGCGGGGTCGGGGAAGATCACGGTCAATAAACGCGAACTGGCCGATTATTTTGGCCGCGATGTCTTGAGCATGATTGTCCGGCAGCCGTTCAAGATCACGGCGACGGAAGACCAGTTTGACGTGGTGGTTTCCACCAACGGGGGCGGTATCTCCGGTCAGGCCGGGGCGATCAAGCACGGCATTTCCAAGGCGTTGACCATCTATGAGCCAACGCACCGCACGGCCCTCAAAAAGGCCGGTTTCATGACCCGGGACTCCCGTACCGTGGAACGCAAAAAATATGGTCAGCACAAGGCGCGGAAGAGTACACAGTACTCAAAACGTTAGGTGGCTGTTGCAGAGGATGGGGTTTACGAAAGGGAAGGCGCGAGCCTTCCCTTTTTTTGCGTTGGGTGGTCTGGCAACGGGGAGGCAGGTTGGTCAGGAGGGAACAGATGGGCGAACTGGTGATTCAGGACGTGGATGATGCCGTGATCGAGCGACTCCAGTCACAGGCGGTTGCGCAACATCAATCGTTGGAGCAATGGGTGCGCGAGATTTTGGTGGGGGCAGTGCGCTCGGCCCGACCGACGGCCAAGATGATGGCGAAGGAGGAATTGTTGGCTGAAATGGACCGCATTCGTGCCATGACACCGCCGACGCCGCCTGGGGTGCATTGGCCGACGGCAGAGGCCATGATTCGCGAGGAGAGGGATGCCAGGGCGGATCATCTGATCGCGGTGGCTGACCGGATTGCCGCCATGGGCCCTGGGCACATTGATGGGGATGTGGTGGCCTCGATTCGGGAAGAGCGGGAAAGGCGATGAAGTGGGGGCGTGGATGTGTGTCGGGGCTTCGCCCCGAACCCCACCAGGGGCTTTGCCCCTGGACCCCACCAGGGGGATGATCCCCCTGGACCCGCGATAGTGAATTTTTTTAAAAGAAGGGTGGGGGCTGGGTGGAACGGTTTACCGCCCCCTGGATGATGCTTGACAAGGAACAGGGATTAAAATGACACTCTCCGTTGCGATTTTAGGGGCCACGGGTTATACCGGTGGTGAATTGGTTCGCCTGCTCAGTCGGCATCCGGCGGTGCATATTGCCCATGTCACCTCGGAGCGATATGCGGGCAAGCCGCTGCGGCAGGCTTTCCCCCATCTTACCAGCGCGCCCGAGCTGATCTGCCGCCCCCTGGGCGATCTGGGGGAGGTGGATGTGGCCTTTTGTGCCCTGCCCCACGTGGCCTCCATGCGGGAGGTGCCCAAATTGCTGGCCCGCTCGGTGCGGGTGGTCGATCTCTCGGCCGATTTTCGGCTGCACGATGCGGCCATTTACCGGGAATGGTATGGGACCGATCATTTGGCCCCTGACTTGTTGCCGGAAGCGGTGTATGGTCTGCCGGAACTGCATCGCGCCGCCATCGCGCCCGCCCGACTGGTGGCCAATCCAGGGTGCTATCCCACCTCGGTGCTGTTGGCATTGGCTCCGTTATTGCGTGGAAATTGGATCGATCCCACCGGGATGCTCGTCGACAGCAAATCCGGGGTGAGCGGAGCAGGGCGGTCGGCCAACCAGGATACCCTGTTTACCGAGATGGAAGGGGGCTTCCGGGCCTACAAGGCCGATGGCCACCGGCATACCCCGGAAATGGAACAGGAATTGAGTCTTCTGGCCGGAGTGGATCTGCGCTTGCGCTTTGTCCCGCACCTGCTGCCGCAGTCACGGGGCATCTTGAGCACTTGCCATCTGCGTCCCCGTGTTGTACGGTCCCAGGCGGAGTGGCAGGAGACGTTGCGCGCCTTTTATCAGGATGAACCCTTTGTCCGGGTGTTGGACCCCGGTTTGTGGCCCGCCACCAACCATGTGCGCGGCTCCAATTATTGCCATATCGGTGTGGCGGTCGATGGGCGTACCGGATGGTTGACGGTTTTGTCAGTGATTGATAATCTGATCAAGGGCGCGGCTGGGCAAGCTGTGCAAAACATGAACCTTATGTTTGGGTTGGATGAGCGGACCGGGTTGGAACAGTTGCCTCTTTTCCCGTGAACAACCGCCTCGCACCAGGGCAAGCAGGCCAACCCGCCTGGGGCGATGAGGAGAATGGGGCAATGAAAATAATGGCAGGCACATGCGATTAGCCTTGCCAAGCGGCATCAAGTCTGGTAACAAGCAGGTTTCCGGGTAGGTTTTTTGGTTTGAATTTATGCAGAAGGAGTTCCAACGATGGCTTTGATTATCGGTGAAGATTGTACCAATTGTGATGTTTGCCTGCCGGAGTGCCCCAACGAGGCGATTACCGACGGGTCCGACATGGACAGCGATACCTATTACATCCATTCTGATCTATGCACCGAGTGTGTCGGCGCATTTGACGAGCCACAGTGCGTCGAGGTCTGTCCGGTGGAGTGTATTGGGCCGGATCCAGACCATGAAGAGAGCAAAGAAGAGTTGCAAGCCAAATGGGATGCCATACACGGTTGATCTCCTGAACAGGAGAGGGTAGGGCCATTTTTTTCAGGGCGTCCGGAAGCACCCTGGGACGCGGCCTTTTCATACCAGGAAAGGGGGCGTATCGAACGATATGCCCCCTTTTTTGTCTTGTATGCTGTGCGGTCACATCGTCATTCCCGCGCAGGCGGGAATCCAGGAGGTCCAACAGACTAAATGGATTTTCGCTTTCGCGGGAATGACGGCACAGGGAGTGTTACTTTGACCGCGTGCAGTATTAAGAGCGTGTTGAGTATCGTTTTGGCCGTTGTTGCAGAGGGGCGTTGCCCCTGGACCCGCACATTTTTTGGTGATCTTATGCCGAACAGTATGACCGGTTTTGCCGAAGAGCAGGGCGTGTATGCCGGGTTGCGCATGATCTGGCGGTTGCGTTCTGTCAACCACCGCTATCTGGATCTGTCGTTTCGCCGTCCGGGCCACTGGCCGGGCAACTGGCACGATCTGGAGGGACAGGCGAGCAAACGGTTGCAGGCTCACTTTGCCCGTGGTCACCTGGACTGCGAACTCTCTCTGGTGGCCGAAGCGGAGACAGAACAGAGCCTGGAATTGAACCATGGGCTGTTGCAGGATCTGCTGCGCCTGGAAGGGGAAGTGCAGGCCCACTCAAGGCGGGTCAGTGCCGTGGAGGGCGAGCGTGGACACTTGACCATGGGCCAGTTGCTGGCCTGGCCGGGAATGATCCGGACGCACACCCCACAGGAGAGCGATGCGCCGGGCTGGTTGCAGGCGGCTTTGGAGATTCTGGAGGTGGCGGTTGGCCAGTTGGCGGTGGCCCGTGCGGCAGAAGGTCGGGCACTGACGGCGGTGATCCAGCAACTGCTGGACGAGTTTGGTGGTCTGCTGACCCAGGTGGAGCGGTTGCTGCCTGACTTGCGCAACGAGCAGAAACGTCTGTTGCAGGTGCGGGTGGCCGAGTTGGCAGGTACCACGGTGGATCCGGGTGAATTGGCGCGGGAGGTGGCCATTCTGCTGAATCGGGTGGACATTGCCGAGGAGGTGGAACGGTTGCACATGCATCGGCAGGCGTTTGACGCGCTGTTGTCCGGGGCGGAACCGGCGGGGCGGCGGCTGGATTTTTTTTGCCAGGAGCTGAACCGGGAGGTCAATACCATCTGTTCCAAGTCCCAGAACGGTGAATTGACCCGCCTGGGGGTGGAAATGAAGCTGATTGTGGAAAAATTGCGCGAACAGGCGCAAAATCTGGAATAACGTGCTATAAAGAGGTACCCTATGAGCGAGTGTGGCAAGGGGTTTGTCATTATTTTGTCTGCGCCTTCCGGGGCCGGGAAAAGCACGTTGGCCACCCATCTGGTGCAGACGGTGGCGGGTGTGCGCTTGTCGGTCTCCACGACCACACGGTTGCCCCGACCGGGAGAGATACCCGAACGGGCATACCATTTTGTGGATCAGGCCACCTTTCAGGCCAAGGTGGAGCGGGGCGATTTTCTGGAATGGGCAGAGGTGTTTGGCAATCTTTATGGCACGGATCGGGCCAATGTGGATCCGGTGTTGGCGCGGGGTGAGTGTGTGCTGCTGGATATTGACTGGCAGGGCGCACGGCAGGTGCGTGCCCGTCTTGCCCCGGCAGAGGTGGTCTCCGTTGCCATTCTGCCCCCCTCCCGACAGGTGTTGCAGGAACGGTTGAGTCGACGGGGATCGGACGATCCCGAGGTGGTCACCCGGCGCATGGCCCTGGCGGGGGAGGAGATGGCCCACTGGGAAGAGTACGACTATCTGCTGCTCAACGACGATCTGACGCGGGCCTGCCAGAGACTGGTAGCCATTGTGACGGCGGAGCGGTTGCGTCGGGAACGGGCAGGCGGTAATATCCAGGCCATATTGGCGACGTTTGCCGAGTAAACCGTAGCCGGTTTGCGGGTCCAGGGGGATCATCCCCCTGGTGGGGTCCAGGGGCAAAGCCCCTGGTGGGGTGCGGGGCGAAGCCCCGACCGGGAAACCACCGGGGGTGCGATTTAATCCATTTAATCCATCTTTCGCTGTTCATTGAGGTGAGTCTGTGGCACGAGTAACCATCGAAGATTGTTTGAGACATGTTCCCAACCGTTTTGATCTGGTGCTGTTGGCCTCCAAGCGGGCGCGACAACTCATGGCGGGTGCCGAACCGTTGGTGGCGATCAACAACGACAAGGTGACGGTCATCGCGTTGCGTGAGTTGGCGGAAGGCTTGCTGGATCTGGATGCGTTGGAGCGCGAACCGGTGGAGCGGCGGGTTGTGGAAGAGGAGTATACCGGCTCCCAGTTGGACATGGATGCTCGTGATCTGATGAACGAGGAGATTCATCTGCCGGGTGTGCAGGAGGACTCCTTTGATGATGCCGAGGAGGAGGGGGAGTCGACGTTGGATTCTTTCCTGGGGGCGGGTGCGGATGATGATTTGGATGTGTTCTCCGGGGGATTCGAGGATGCGGAGGACGCGGAGGAGTGATGGCCGGGGCGTTGTCCCTGGATCCCACCAGGGGCGTTGCCCCTGGACCCCACCGGGGGGGATAATCCCCCCCGGACCCCCTTGATAGTTATCATGATCAAAAAAAAAGGTGGGGGGGGGTCTGGGGGGGGCGGGTCTCCGCCCCCCCCCCCGGACGGCGGACACAATCACGCCGGTAGAAAAGGGGAACCAGGGTGGAAAGGCCCCCCGCG
>JADFYM010000268.1 GCA_015233035.1 Magnetococcales bacterium | reverse complement strand
ACGGCAGAAAAAGAGAGATCGCAGACTCAAGACCTTGTCCCATGGCCAGCCCTCCGAGAAAAATTAACGTGAGCAGGCAGCGTATCATGTCCTTGTGGACGGGTCACTGATTTTCACTTCTGTCCAAGAGACCATTGTCGGCCTTGGTCGAGCGAGCACCGATACCGGCATTGTGCTCATCCAACCGCCTGTCCAGGTCAGTGGTCCAGCCGACATAGGTACGCCGCCCGCCTCGCCCATCACTGCCCAAAAGGTGTGGTCGTGCTCCCTTTGATTATCCTTTTCCCAGCCTCTTATCCAGAAGCTGGATCAACGGTGGAAGGTCATTTTTGACCGTCTCCCAAACCAGGGCATAGTCCACGCCATCGTATTCATGAATCATCAAATTCCGCATGGAGACCATGGCACGCCAGGGCAACTCTGGCAACGAGGCACGGCTTTGTTCGGATAATCGCCTGGAGGCTTCCCCGATAATCTCCAGACGCCGTACCACGGCATCCTGCGTGCGCACGTCCGCAACGAAACGCATCTTGTCGGTTCCCTCCAAATATCCAACGGCCAGTCTGGCTGAATCCAGCATGTCTATCAGATAGCCGGTGTCACGTTCCATAGATACGCTCCGCTGATTCCAGAATGGCCTGACGCCGACAGGCATTTCGGCTGGACTCAATTCCCCTGCGACTCAACAAATCCACATCTCGCCCAAACACCCCCTTCAACTCGTCTTGCATGGCGACCAGATCGAAGAGACTCCAATGGGCATCGTCCGCAAAAGAGACCAGGACATCCACGTCGCTGCTGTTTGAAAACTCTTTCCGCAGCACGGAGCCAAACAGGGAAAATTCCGTGATCTTCCAGCGTTCACAGAAACTCTTGATGGTTGGCATGGGTAACTGTTCAGTATTGGTCAGCATGGCTCTACCTCAACAGTGCTTGGCTTGCTCCCCGATGGCAGACGGTCTTGGGAGACTGCCAGTCAGCGATACGGTGTCCTACGATACCCCATTCGGCAATTGGCATCCACCGCAACCAGAGACAAATGCCAATTTTTTTCAGAAATCCCATCCAAAAAAATCATCAATAATCTTTAGATTGATTCAGTTGGCTAATCGCATCAAATGCAAGCTGCTCATCTATATCAAATGCAGTGTCTAAAACAGAGGTATGCCGACATTGGTTCGTTTTGCCATGAAGACAGGCAAGTTCCTGAATAAACAGCTCATTAGATTTAACTAGCTGACTGCCACAGTCATTCCAGATGGCAAATAGGTTAATTTCATCAAAATGATGGTTTGCAAATTAGACTACTTGAGTATTTTTTGGCGTAGAACATAACGCCGTCCACACATAACGAGAAAGGTCTGCATAGGCACGACTTCGCCCCCCAAGGAGTAACACCCAGGGGTAACACTTCCAAAACGCGCCCCAACATGAAAAATATTTAATAATTTTATCAAACAGATACAACAAAACTGGCGGATGGGGAGGGATTCGAACCCCCGGTGCCTTGCGACACGACGATTTTCAAGACCGTTGCCATAAACCACTCGGCCACCCATCCCAAAGGCAGGATTACTGCTTTTCCGGCTCCAACAAAGACAATCCCCCCATATAGGGGCGCAACACCTCGGGTATGACCACACACCCATCCGCGCACTGAAAATTTTCCAGAATGGCCACCAACGTCCGACCAACCGCCAGACCGGAACCGTTCAAGGTGTGGACCAGTTCCACCTTGCGGGTCTCCTTGCGCCGCAAACGGGCCTGCATCCGCCGCGCCTGAAAGTCACCCGTGTTGGAACAGGAGGAAATCTCCCGATACTGCCCCTGACCCGGCAGCCACACCTCCAGATCATACGTCTTGCGCGCCGAAAAACCCAGATCACCCGTACACAACGCCACCGTGCGGTAGGGCAAACCCAATTGCTCCAACACCCGCTCGGCATCACGGGTCAGTTGCTCCAGGGCCGCATCACTCTCTTCCGGTCGGGTGACCCAGACCAGTTCCACTTTATCAAATTGATGCTGGCGAATCAAACCCCGCGTATCCTTGCCCGCCGCCCCGGCCTCACGTCGGAAACAGGAGGTCCAGGCCACCATGCGCAACGGCAAAGAGGCCTCCTCCAGAATCTGCTCCCGCACCAGATTGGTCACCGGCACCTCGGCCGTGGGAATCAGAAACAACGGATCATCACGAGTGGCAAACAAATCTTCCTCAAACTTGGGCAACTGCCCCGTCCCCACCAGACAGTCACGATTGACCAGAAAAGGCGGCAATACCTCCGTGTAACCGTGCTGGGCGTGCAGATCCAACATAAAGTTGACCAATGCACGGTTCAAACGGGCACCCCCGCCCCGCAACACGGTAAAACGGGCACCCGCCACCCGCGCACCGGCATCAAAATCGAGAATACCCAACTGCTCGCCAATTTCCCAGTGATTTTTGGCCGGAAACGCCAACGGGGCCGGTTCGCTCGTCCCAGGCCAACGGCGCAATTCGACATTGCCCTGCTCGTCCTGTCCCGGTGGCACCGACTCATCCGGCAGATTGGGCAACACCGACACCGCCGCGAGCGTCTCTTCCTCTTTTGCCCGCAACAACAATTCCAAAGACTTGAGCCTCGGACCCAGCGATTGCATCTCGGCCAGCAAAGCCGAGGCATCCCCCTGCTGCACCTTGAGACGACCTATCTCGCGGGAAATTTCATTGCGCCGGGCTTGCAATGTCTCCGTCTCGGTCTGCAAGGCCCGTTTTGCCTGCTCCAGGGCGTGAATGCCCTGCAAATCATGCCCTTTGCCCCGACTGCGCAAACGACTTTCCACCCACTCCGGGTTGTCCCGAATCAGCTTGAGATCCAACACCGCTTATACCTCCTCCTCAGGCACTTCGGGTTCACCCGTTTGACCTTCCACGATGTCTGCGTCCACCGCACGGGTATCCACCCCCTCCTCCACCTCCGCAATGCGCGCCACCGAGACCAGCCGCTCGCCAGCCCCCACATTCAACACCTTGACCCCTTGCGCATTGCGACCCGTCAGCCGAATGGAATCCACATCGGTACGCAAGACCGTCCCCTGGTCGGAAATCAACATGACCTGATCCCCCGGCCAAACCGTCAAGGCATCCACCACCGGCCCGTTGCGCTCACTGGTGAGAATGCCGATCACCCCCTGCGTCCCCCGACCCTTGGTGGGAAACAACTCCTCGCTGGTCCGTTTGCCAAAGCCCCGTTCCGTCACCACCAGCAACTGGCAACCCGACCCAGGCAGCAACACATTGAGCGAGATCACCCGATCCTCGCCCCGCAGACGCATCCCGCGCACCCCCCGCGCCACCCGACCCATGCGCCGAACCATGTTGGTGCGAAACCGGACCGCCTTGCCACTGCTGGAAAACAACATCACCCGCCCCGGTCGCCCACTATCCCCCGCCGTCTCGGTCAGATCGCCCGCCTCCTCTTCGCTCTCTTCCTCCTCAAGCACCACCGGTTCTCCGGCCTCCTCCCCCTCCCCGTCAACTTCCGCCTCCTTGTCTGACAGGATGGCGGCTATCTCATCCGGTTGGGGCATATCGCCCGGCAAAATCGGCAACAAGGCGACACCGATCAGGTCATCCCCTTCCCGCAGATCCACCGCCCGCAAACCGCTGACCCGAATATGGGCATAGGCCGACAAGAGGGTTTTTTTAATCAAACCCTGGCTGGTGGCAAACAGCAACTCCCATTGGCTCCAGTCGTTGATCGCCATCGGCGCGGGCAAAATCTGGCGCACGCTCTCGTTGGCATCCAGCGAGAGAATATTGCTCACATGCCGCCCCCGCGAGGCCCGACTGCCCAACGGCAGATCATACGCCTTCAGCTTGAACACCCGGCCCTGATTGGTAAAACAGAGGATGGTATCATGCGTCGAGGCCACAAACAGTTGCGCAATAAAATCTTCCTCCCGCACATCGGCGGCACTCTTGCCCCGCCCGCCCCGTCGCTGGGTGCGATATTCCACACTGGGTTGCCGCTTGATATAACCGGCATGGCTGACCGTCACCACCATCTCCTCTTCCGGGATCAGGTCGGCAATCGAAAAATCACTCACATCCTCGATAATCTGGGTGCGACGCGGATCGGCGAACATCTCCCGGATCTGTTCCAACTCTGCCTTGATGACCCCCATCAAGACCGGATCCGAGGCCAGAATGGCCTTCAGACGGGCAATTTCCTGCAAAATGGTGGCAAATTCTTCATGAATCTTGTCCTGTTCCAGACCGGTCAGGCGGTGCAGACGCAGGTCCAGGATGGCCTGGGCCTGTTCATCGGTCAGCTGATAGCCCCCCTCGACAAACTGCGGCGAGCTCAATTCCCCCTCCATGGCGCGGGCGAGCATGGCCTCCACCGGTCCGCGCTCCCAAAGTTCGGCCAGCATGGCCACCTTGGCCTCCGCCGGGGAGGGAGCCTGCCGGATCAGTTCGATGATCCGATCAATATTGGCCAGGGCCACCGACAGTCCTTCCAGAATATGGCCCCGATCCTGGGCCTTGCGCAGTTCAAACTGGGTGCGCCGGGTGACCACCTCGCGACGGTGGTTGATAAATTCTTCGAGAAAACGCTTCAGATCCAACAGCATCGGGCGACCCTGCACCAATGCCAGGGCATTCACCCCAAAGTTGGACTGCATGGCGGTATGTTTATAGAGTTGGTTCAACAATACATCGGCCTGAACATCCCGCTTCAGTTCGATGACCACCCGCATCCCTTCCCGGTCGGACTCGTCCCGCAGGTCGGAGATGCCGACCACTTTTTTCTCCCGCACCAGTTCGGCAATGCGCTCCACCAGCTTGGCTTTGTTAACCTGGAAGGGCAGTTCCTTGATAATGATGGCTTCCCGATGCTCGCGCAGTGACTCGACCTCGGTCTTGGCGCGGACCATGACGGAACCGCGTCCGGTCAGATAGGCACTGCGGATACCGGCCCGACCGCAAATGGTTCCCCCGGTCGGAAAATCCGGCCCCGGGACCAAGGCCATCAAATCCACCACGGACAACTGGGGATTGTCGATCAAGGCGATGGTGGCGGTCACCACCTCCCCCAGATTGTGCGGGGGAATATTGGTGGCCATGCCGACGGCGATGCCGGAGGAACCATTCACCAACAGGTTGGGAAATTTGCCCGGCAAAATTTTCGGTTCTTCCAGCGAGCCGTCATAGTTGGGACCAAAGTTGACGGTTTCTTTGTCAATGTCGGCCAGCAGTTCGCCCGCCAGGCGGGTCATGCGGACCTCGGTGTAGCGCATGGCCGCTGCCGAGTCACCATCCACGGAACCAAAGTTGCCCTGACCGTCGATCAGCAGGTGCCGCATGGAAAATGGCTGGGCCATGCGCACGATGGTGTCGTACACGGCCACGTCGCCATGGGGATGGTATTTACCAATCACATCGCCGACGACGCGGGCGGATTTTTTGTAGGCCCGGTTCCACTCATTGCCCAACTCGTGCATGGCGAACAACACGCGGCGATGCACGGGTTTCAAGCCGTCCCGCACATCGGGCAGAGCGCGCCCGACGATGACGCTCATGGCATAATCGAGGTAGGACGCGCGCATCTCGTCTTCAATATTGACGGGCACCTGCTTGTTGTGGCTGAGTTCTGTCATGATCTCTACTGGAACCTGGCTATGGGCGACTCTGAACCGGAAAATGCAAACACGTCAGTCTAACAAATTTTCCTCCGTGTGCATAGGGCGCGCCGACAGAGCTGCAGGGTGAATTTGTTCCAGACCGGAAACGATGCAGAATCACGGCGGTACTGTTTTTGTCTGGACATCTCCGACTGGCTCTGGTATGAGCGTCTGACGTAAACATCTTGCGGGTGGGTCGTTGGGCA
>JADFYM010000267.1 GCA_015233035.1 Magnetococcales bacterium | reverse complement strand
TCGGAGAAGCATATGGCCGGCAGGGATTTGGGACGACAAGAACCGACGCCATCCCTGAGGCACTACAAAAAAGCTGCTTGACGGGCGAAAAACCTGTCAAGCGGGAAAAAACTTGAACATCGAGTGACAAAGTGGATGCGTTGGGACGGGACAAAGATTTTCTTTCGGGTGGACGCAAGAAAGGGCTGTTTTACCCGCTGGGCCATATCGACGAGACCGGCACTTTGATCCTGGCAGAAGGCTTTGCCACCGGGGCCACCATCCACGAGGCGACCGGCTTTCCTGTCCTGGTCTGTTTTGATTGCGGCAATTTAAAAGAGGTAGCTATTGAGGTCCGGCGGCAAATGCCGGGGATCGATCTGGTCATTGCCGCAGACAATGACTCCGGCACCCCTGGTAATCCAGGGTTGACCAAGGCACGCGAAGCGGCGGTGGCGGCAAGGGCCCGGCTGGCCATTCCCTCATTTGCCCAGGAGCAGGAGGTGACGGCATGAGCGGCCATTCCGACTTCAACGATTTGGGACAACTGTACGGTACGGATGCCATCGTGGAAGCCATCCAATCGGCGGCCTCGGTGGATGACCCGCAACAGACTGACCCCGTGTCCGGTGGGGAGGAGGTGAGTCATACCACCCACACCCGGCAAGAGTTGGCCGACATGATTGAGGCCAGTGATGATTTCGATCTCTTGACCGGTCCCATTGCCCAGCAGGTGGCAGAGAGTGGGCTACAAGCATCGACCATACTTTCTTTGCGAAAGTTTATTGCCAAGAAGGCCAGTGTATCCGTTGCGTCACTCGAAAAGGATGCTCTGGGGTTTCAGACTGTTCATGCCGACAAGGATGTCAATCACCGCGAGGCAGCACTGGAAACGGTATCCGCCTTGGGCGGCAACAGAAATCTGCTCCATGCCGTTCACCTCCTCTGGCACTGGAGGGGGGATGGTGTCTGGCGGGCGATGGACGACCGGGAGGTCAAACAGGCCATTCATCAGGTGGTAGCCGGAGATGAACTGACCAAATCGGTGGCAGATTCCATTCTTGATCTGGTGAAAACAGAGGCCCATCGTCCCGGACTCCGTTTTGAACAGGGGGGAGAGGCCGTCAACTGCCTGAGTGGGGAGCTTCATTGGCTCGAGAGGCAATGGGTTCTCCGTCCCCACAACCGGGAAAACCTGCGCATCACCCAGATCCCGATCCGGTACGATCCCAGTGCGACCGCACCACGGTTTGAAAAATTTCTGGTTGAAATTTTTGACGGGGATGCGGATGCCAATGAAAAGGCCATCCTCGTCTGCGAGCTGTTGGGTTACACCCTCCTGGCCACTTGCCGTTTTGAAAAATTTGCTCTCCTGATCGGCTCAGGGGCCAACGGAAAATCTGTGCTGTTGTCGGTGGCGGAGGCCATCGTCGGCAGGGACAACGTGGCGGCGGTGCAACCCACCCAATTCGAGAACAGATTCCAGCGCGCACACCTTCATGCCAAGTTGGCCAACATTGTCACCGAAATTGCCGAGGGTGGCGAGATCAACGATGCCCAACTGAAGGCCATCGTCTCCGGCGAGTTGACCACGGCGGAGCACAAGCACAAACCGCCGTTCGATTTTCACCCCGTTTGTACCTGCTGGTTCGGGACCAACCATCTGCCACATACGCGGGACTTCAGCGATGCCTTGTTCCGGCGGGCCATTGTTCTCACGTTCAACCAAAAATTTGAGGGTAAGCGATGTGATCCGCTTTTGAAAGAAAAATTGTTTGCAGAGTTGCCCGGTATTCTCAATCTGGCCCTGGAGGGAGTCGCTGGCGTCCTGCAACGCGGGGTGTTCACCACCCCACCCTCCAGCGAGGTGCTGAAGCAGGCTTGGCGTACCGAGGTGGACCAGGCCGCGCAGTTCGTTGAGGAGGTCTGCACGCTGACCCCGACGGCACGCACCACATCGCTGACCGTATGGCGGGCCTATCAGTCATGGAGCGCAGATGCGGGTATCAAACGGCCACTCAACCGGAACAATTTTACCACCCGATTGAAACGATTGGGCGTAGAGGACGACCGGGGGACGGGTGGGATGCGCATGTTGTGCGGTATTGCCCTGCGGACCGCCGATGGGTGACGCGGGTGACACAAGTGACGCACCTTTCGGGATTACCCTGTATGGCATTGTCCCTGTTGATTGTTGGGGAAGAGAAAAAAGGAGAGGATATGACATTTTCCATGGAAGAAATGTGGGTAGGTGCGTCACCTGCGTCACTTGCGCCCCACTCACTTCTGGACAAGATGAGAATGCAGCGGGCTGGGAATGGAATAGAAATGGACTGCCTCACCTGTCTCGAAACCCCTCAGGTAGTGGAATCCGGTCGTGGGGCCGACATGCTGGGGGGTGATGACATGAATGCCCCGGTTGGACAACAGCCCGGCGATGTTCAGCCATTGGAGGATCTACTCTCCATTGGCGTGGATCTCAGGGAGCCAAAGAGCGCGGCGGAGTTTTACGCCGTATACATGTTTTGGCCGTGGCAGACACCATGGATGGAGGCACACCAGGGTCGGATGGGGTTGGTGCCAGAGTTTTGCAACGGGCAGTTTTGGCACTGGTGCCCGGCGTGCGGTCGGTGGGGCAGTTTTGGGATTGGAGTGGATCTCCGTCATGGGGATCTCGGTCAGTGGCATTGTGAGCAGCACCGGCCTGCATCAGTCGGAAAGGAGGACAAATGAGCAGTCACCAATTGAATCGGCAAACCTTCACCATCAGCAGGATGATGGAATTTTTCACGGCCAAGGAGTTGCAGATGCAGATTGGCCATTGGCCTGGATTGTGGCCCGCTGCTTTGCTCAAGGAGTTGCTCGACAATGCCCTTGATGCCTGCGAGGGAACGGGTGTACAACCAGATGTCAGGGTGGTTGTGGAGAATGATTTTCTCACCGTGGAGGATAACGGTCCGGGCATGCCCAGGGAGACGCTGGAACGGTCACTGGATTATGCCATCCGGGTCAGCGATAAGAGTCACTACGTCAGTCCCAGCAGGGGACAACTGGGCAACGCATTGAAATGCGTCTGGGCCGCACCGTTTGTTGCTGCGGGGAGCGACTTCGGATGTGTCGAGATTGTCACCGGCGGCCATGCCCACCGTATCGAAGTCACCCTGGACCGCATCGCCCAGAAACCGGTCCTGGAGCACACAGTCCGGGACGCCGTTGTAAAAAACGGCACATCGATCACGATGCACTGGCCAAATGTAGCCAGCTCACTATTGCCTTCTGGAGGGGACTTTTTTTACAACGCCTTCTGGTTGGTTCGGCAATATGCCGCGTTCAACCCTCACGCCCGGTTTTCCATCCAGGCACTGGGGGATACTGAAGAGATCTCTGCAGACTCGGAAGCGTGGGTCAAGTGGAGTCCTGCCGATCCCACCTCACCCCACTGGTATAGCGAGGAGCGGTTGCGGACATTGATCGGGGGCTGCATTGCCAGTGAACGGGAGGGGGCACGCCCCCGCACGGTACGCGAATTCATCTCAGAGTTTCGTGGATTGCGGGCAACCACCAAGCAAAAAGAGGTGGCGGCCAATGCCGGTTTGTCTGGCGCGCTCCTGCACGATCTGGTTCGAGAGGGCAATATTGACCTGACCGCCGTCAGGAACCTGTTGGCCGCCCTGCAACAGGCCTGCAAGCCGGTGCAACCGCAGAGTATGGGCATCATCGGGCAAGAGCATCTCGCCGCCTGGATGGTCCACAATCTGACTGTCGTACCGACCAGCGTTCGCCACAAATCCGTCAGTGGGTTCACCGCCTCCGGTCTGCCCTTTGTCCTGGAGGTGGCCTTCGGAGTGGGAGAGGAGATGGGTGGGCGGTCCATGGTGGCCGGGGTCAATTGGACACCGATGCTGTCGGTTCCGTTTGCAGAACTCTCTTCTTTGTTGGGGGAGTGCCGGGTGGACCGGTGGGATCCGGTGGCCGTCATCGTGCACCTGGTCTGTCCGCAAGTGGAGTTCACGGATCGGGGCAAAAGCCAGGCGAGGCTCCCGGAGGAGATCTCCCAGGCCATGGCCACGGCCATCCAATATGTGACCAAAGCCTGGAAGGATGCAAAGCGCAAAGCGGACAGGAATGACCGCTTGAACCAACGGCAGTTGGAGCAGTTGCAGAAAGAGGAGAACCGCCCCCCATTGACCGTGAAGGAGGCCGCCTATCAGGTGATGGAAATGGCGTACATGAAGGCCAGTTCCGGCAACACCCTGCCAGCAAATGCCAGGCAGATCATGTATGCGGCCAGGCCCCTGGTGATCGAGTTGACCGGGAAGGCCAGACCGTGGGCCCAGTCGTCCTATTTCACCCAGGTGTTGTTGCCCAATTTTGTGGACGAGCACCCGCAACTGACAGAGAATTGGGACGTCGTGTATGACGCCAGAGGGCGGTTTGTGGAACCCCATACCAGACGGCGCGTGGATCTGGGTACCGTGTCCGTGCGAAAGTATATCGGCCAATGGTATAGCAACGTCAGCGATGGGGTGGAATGGGTGCCCATTCATACTGATGTGAACACTCATGGACCCGCCAACCGGTATCGGTTTGTGCTGTTCGTGGAAAAAGAGGGGTTCAATGAACTGCTGGATGCCGCACGTTTTGCAGAACGGTATGACTTGGTCATCATGAGCACCAAGGGGATGTCCGTGACGGCGTCCCGACAATTGGTGGACAGATTGTCCGAACAATCCGTCACCGTCTTGGTCCTCCATGATTTTGACAAATCCGGGTTCAGCATCGTTCAGACACTGAGGACCGACACCCGGCGGTATCACTATTCGGTCGCGCCCAGGGTGATTGATCTTGGATTAAGGTTGGCGGACGTTCATGTCATGAACCTGGAAAAGGAAGAGGTCACCTACGACAGCGGCGTGGATCCACGGGAGAATTTGCGGGATGGCGGTGCGTCGGAGGAGGAGTGTGCCTTTTTGGTGGAAGGAGGGAAATCGAAAAATTGGTACGGACACCGCGTGGAGTTGAATGCCATGTCGTCTGATCAATTCGTCGCCTGGTTGGACAAAAAACTGGAGATGGCTGGCGTTCGCAAAGTGATCCCCGATGAGATCGTTCTCGGAAGGGCATACCGGCGGGCGGTCTGTGCTGCCAGGATCCAAAAGGAGATCGATCGGGTGGTCGCAGAATATGATGGCACGGGCGTAGAGGTTCCAGACGGTTTGTCACAGCAAATCGAACAGATGATCCAGGGCACGACCCTGTCCTGGGATTTGGCGGTAGCGGAAATGGCCAGGGTTGGGCGTACCAAGTCGGACTCATCCATGAACTTTTGATTGACGTAGACAGGGTTGTAGCGGTGGTTGGGGCCTCCGATTTGTTGGTGCGGAGGCCTCCTGCTTATTGGGAGAGAATGCTTGACCATTCCCTTTACGTTTCTGTAGAGGAAATGAACAATATCAAAGATCTTGAAACGAAAGGTATGGGCTTTTCTTCTTCGCACAGGTCGCAACACGTCGCGTTCTGGCGTGCTGGTACAGGCAGATGCTGAAAAACCCGCCATGACGCAACACGGCGCAACTGGTGCGCACCGTTCGCAGCGATTTTCCGGTTCCTTCCTGGCAATAAAAAATGCAGGTCGTTCGGACCGCATCGCTACGCCAGCCACAGCTATGAAAACAGGTTACCAGTTGCCGGATTGCTCCCAACGGACGACACCACAAAAACCATTTAAAAAAACAAAGTCAGGTTGCATTCATCATGGTAATTCCTGGTACTAGGTATCCACTTCGTTTAAGTGCTATCCACTTGACTCAAGTCAGTGATGCTTGTACCATCCCTGCATGGAGACCACCAGACACCCAATCCCAGGGGTTGACTACCCACGGACCATGCAGGAATT
>JADFYM010000266.1 GCA_015233035.1 Magnetococcales bacterium | reverse complement strand
CCCAACGACCCACCCGCAAGATGTTTACGTCAGACGCTCATACCAGAGCCAGTCGGAGATGTCCAGACAAAAACAGTACCGCCGTGATTCTGCATCGTTTCCGGTCTGGAACAAATTCACCCTGTCAATTAACCAACGGGTAACTGTTGTCCAGACAGCGCAGCTCCTCCAGCATTTGGGTGGAACGTTCCGCCAGGCGTTGAAAAAAGAGACGGGCAATCGCCTGGTGACAGGAGAGCAAATAATGGAAGGCCTGCGCGGTCACTTCCAGTATCTCGACATCGCCCCCTTTGACAAACAGGGTGGCCGTGCGCGGCAGACCGGAAAAGACCGTGATCTCCCCCACCCAATCTCCCACTTCCACCCGGAAATCGCCGATTTCACCCTTCAGGGCAGACAATTCGGTCCGGCCATACAGGTTGCCCCGCAGGAGGATATAGCACAGGTCGCCGGTATCACCCAGACGGCACAACACCTCCCCCGGTCCATACACATGCCGCCGCAGCAAGGTGGCAAAGGTGCGCAATGCGGCCTCGTCGATCAGCCACTGACCATCATTTCCCACCAGGAAACGCTGCACAAAGCCGCTTTGCAACAAGAGATCATACGCGCTCTCCGCGCTCTTCGGCGGGGCGTGCCCGGTGAGGATGGGTGGGATGCTCGGTATTTTGATCTTGGTGATCGAACCGGGGGTGATGCCATGCCGGTGCAATTGATACCAGGCCCGCTCCTGCACCGCCCCTTCGATGGCGGTGCGATCAGGGAAGGTTTGACTCCAGAAGCGCAGGCGGTATACCAGCGCATGTTCCTTGCAGGACAAGAGCATGGCATCCGGTCCTTTGAAGGAGCGATCCACCGCCGGGACACTGAGGGCCGCCTCCCGCAGGGCCTGACAGACCACCGCAGGCGATACATGGGGATCGACCGGAAAATCCAGTATATGTCGGCGCAAGGGAGAGTCCCAGGTCATATGGTTGATGACGCTGCTGGCGATCGTGCTGTTGGGTATAATATAGATGTGTCCGCCGGTGGAACGGATCCGGGTCTCCCGCCAGTTGCGCTGGATGACTTCTCCCTCCTTGTCGCCCACGGCGATCCATTGGGACGGCTGCACCGTGCCCACCAGATGGACCGACAAACCGGCCAAAAAGTTGCCCAGCACCTCCCGCAGGGCGATGCCCAGCACCGTGGCCACCACAGCGGTGGAGGTCAAAAGTTGTGAGGTGCTCAGGTCCATGGCAAACCGCATCAGCACCAGCAGAGACGCGCCCACCACCACCACCCGTCCCAGAAAAAAGAGCGTATTGTGTCCGGGTTGGACCTCTTTGCGCAGGTAGGCATAATACAATCTGCCAATCCCTTCGCTCAGGTTGAACAGCAGCAGAATGGCCCAGAACAGATACCAGGCCTCCAGCAGGCTGTGTTCAAGGGGGAAGGAACCGAAGGCGGCTGGAAAGGCCACCACCAGTCCATACAGAAGAGAAGAGAGCACCAGTACGGTCAGCGGCAAAGAGAGGGTGGAGAGAAAAATCCCCCAGGGACCAAAGCCCTGGCGCAGTGTGCGCAAAGGCAGGGTGATGGCCGTTGTGACCAGCAATATGCTGAGCAGTCCCACCGTGCCGAGCATGATCCAGGAGGTGTTGTCCATTTCAATCATTTATTATCAAGGGGGACCGGGGGGGATTATCCCCCCCGGCGGGGTCCAGGGGCAGAGCCCCTGGTGGGGTTCCCTCTGTCCGCTGTTTCTGCACAAGCAAACCATTCAAGGCACTGACCATCTCCTTGAACTCGCCCTCGAAGGGTGTCTCATCCACCTGGTCCGGCAGGATGCCCCGGTTGAGTTGCACCAGCCGTTGGGTAACGAGACGCACGCAAGAGAGGGTATCCAGCATCTGGTTCAAGGTTTGACTGGCCGCCTGAAAATCGCCGTGCAATCCTTCTTCCACCTTGTCCGGGAGGGTGCCCCGACCGATAAGCACCATGACCAGCAGCAGACGGTCCGACAACAGGCGCACGGCCCGCAGATGGTTGACCAGGGCGCGCATGGACTCTGCCAACAGGGTCATTTCATCCCCGCCGCCCTCCGGGATGGCGGCCCCCCAATGACCCTGGGCCACCTCCTGGGAAAACTGCTGCATGGCCCGCAGCGAACCGGCGATGGAACGGATGATGGTCCCACAGACGACGGCACAGACTGCCACCGTCAACAGGGAAAACAGCAACAGCAGGACGGAGGCCCGTTCGCCAAAGGCCTGGGTATCCATGGCGATCTGGGCGGCGGCGGTCTGGCTGACCTTCTGGATTGTGTCGCTCAACGGTTCCACCTGCCGGGCCATGGTGCGCAGGGAGGTCAGCAGGACGGCGTTGTTGGTCTCCTGGGTCAGCATGGCATCGAAGGCGTGCGCATAGTCGGTCAGCAACTGGCTGGCCTTTTGGCGGATCGCCTCCTGCCCCTGGGTGGCGGTCATTTGCTCCTGCAAGCGGCGCAGCCAGGTATGGACATTGGTGGCATCTCCGGCCTCATGGCGCAGCAGATAATCCTTTTCCGAACGCCGCAATTGCAGATAGGTGATCACCCGTTCGGGACGAAATTCCAGGTGCGGGCCGTCGTGGGTCGGATTTGGCGCGGTTTCCGGTTGCAACAGGGTTTCCAGCAGATGGGAGGCCTGCCGAAAGGCACCCTGCAAGCCACTCTCTGCCGTCAGGCCGATGGTCTTGTAGCCCTCCACCAAGCCAAGAAATGCGGCCAGATAGCCATTCATGGTCTGGACAATCTGGGCGGACTGGGCCTCCACCTGTGCCTGTCCGGCGGCACGACTCAAGAGCATCATGTCGTTGGCCTGTCGGGTTGCCTCCTGGACGGCGGCTGTCACCTGTTCGACATGGTGCATTTCGTGGTACAGCAAAAAATCTTTTTCGGCCCGGCGCGCCTGGAGCGTCTGCACAGCCACCGCACTGGCCAACTGCTGGATATGCAGTTCCCGATCCCGCAATGATTGGTTTTGACTGAGGCACTTTTGCAGGATGACGGTATACAGGAGGCACACCACGACAAAGAAAAACAGGGTAAAGGCGATGGTGAAAGATAGTCGGGTACTGATACGCCAGTGGGTCAATCGCATGGGTCTTGCACCTTGGAAAAAAATCCGGCTAAATGAAAGCCTGGGGCGTTGCGGGTTGTTGCAGGCAGACAATCTGACCCATTCTACCGTGATTCCAGGCCATAGTCACACCCAATCCGCCTTTGGGGCCGGTTTGTGCGGGTACACAGGAGAAAAAGATGGGTGTCATGGCGGTTTGGTACAGGTTTGGCCAGTGGGTTGCGCGACGGGCTGGTCATGCGGGCCAGACGCAGTCAGAGCTCCCGCTGTCGTCGCCCGGGGAGGCCGATGGCCGTGCGGATGGCCAAACCGGTGCCGAGGGGGTGGAGCAGGAGCGGCGGGATGGGGTGCGCGTCGCCTGTTCCGACGCGACCGGGGTGGTACTTTGGATCGAGGGGGATGCGGGGGTCGGTTTTGATGCCATCCCGGTGGACATGAGCGTGGGCGGGTGCCGTTTTGTCTGGCCGGATGATGTCACCCCCCTGCCAGAGGGCACCCGGTTGCAATTGACGTTTGACTGGTGTGTGGATCGGCAGGTGGTCCGGCCAGGCACCCTGTTCCTGGTGCAGATCGGGCCGGAACAGAGCATTGGCCAGGTGGTTTTCGCGCCCGGCGACTTGCCGACCGAACAGGCAATGGGCGCGTTGATTACTTATATTGAGCGCATCAATCTGCGTATTCGACGCCACGAGTCCCCGACGGCAACGGAAAATCTGGCGGAATTATACCGGTCGGACCATGCGGGGAAGTGTCCCTGTTCCCGGTGTTGAGGGGGGCGGCAGTCAATGTCCGCCGGGGAGCAGTTTGATCAAGGCGACGATGGAGAGCATATTGAATTTTAGGGGTGTACGCCTTGATGTGCTGAGAACGGTTTGACATTGAATTTTGCCGACCGACTGTCCAATTTGGCCAAGTCGTACTGTGCCTGGAGTTGCAACCAACTCTCTGGGCTACGCCCGAAGGCTTGGGACAGCCGCATGGCCATTTCAGGCGAAATACCTGCGTGACCGTTTAAAAGAAGGGACAGGGTTTTGCGCGTTACGCCCAGTCCGTCAGCGGCTTGGGTGACAGAGAGTTGCAAAGGCTTCAGGCATAAATCACGGATGATTTTACCGGGTGGTACGGGATTCTTCATGGTTTGTCCTCCTAATGGTATACTGCGCACGGTCACAATTGACGAGTATCGTCATTCCCGCGCAGGCGGGAATCCAGGGTTTTCTGTGACCGGTCCTGTCAGCGCGCTGCCGTCATTCCCGCGCAGGCGGGAATCCAGGAGGTCCAACGGGCCCAATGGATTCCCGCTTTCGCGGGAATGACGGAACAGAAAGTGTCACCTATAACCGCGTGCAGTATAGTCGATCAAATCAACCTGAGTGGCGTGTCCGTCTGCAAAGCGGAAAATGACCCGCCAGTTTCCTGAAGCCGAAACGGCATAAAACCCGAACAGATCACCCGTGAGGCGGTGAAGCTTCAAGCCGGGGAGGTTCATGTCTTCGGCAACGGAGGCCGTGTTGAGCAACGACAGGATTTGCCGCAGTCGCTTGACAAGAGACTGTTTGATCCCTTTGGTCTGGTCTTCCTAGAAGAGGGCAGACAAACCCTTGTGCTGTATATTCAGTATCATGGCATTGTGCCGTGTTACGTGTCCCTGTTCCCGGTGTTAAAGGGGGCGGCGGTCTGTGCGACGGTCAATGTCCGCCGGGGAGCAGTTTGATCAGGGCGACGATGAGCATGGTTTGGGTGGTGGCAACGCCCAGCACCCATTTGATGATCTCCGCCTTGGTCTCTGCCAGTTTCAGCTCAACCTCCTTGATCTTGGCCTCAACCTCCTTGATCCTGACCTCGATATCCTGTTTGGTTGCCAAACCCTCCAGACGCGCCTCCGCCTGTTTGTCGTGTTTATCGGCCCATTCATCCAGGCGGGCTGCCATCTGCCGCATGACCGCTGTCAGTGCCTTGAGATGGCCTTTGGCCTGTTCCTCGGGAACGCCAGCGGCCTTGAGTTGCTCGGTGAATTCCAGGGTGTCGAAAGTGATGGCGTGCATCGGGCTTCTCCTCTTTCGGTTGCAGGGTGGATTCAGGTTACCAGGAACACGATCTTCCGATCAATAAAAAATTCTTGCTGTCCCTGGTGCTCTGGTTGCTTCCCGACGGTTCCGTACCGGCAAAAAAAAACGGGACGACTTGCGTCGTCCCGTTTTGGTTGTGGTGGAGCGCGAAACCTACCAGAAGGTGCGCTGATACGAAATGCCGAGAAATTGCACCGTATAGTTGGGTGATGTCTCGTTATCGTTGACCATGGAGGCAGTAGGAGTTGCTGTCAGATTGTCATAGGTCCAGTCGTTGCTTTTCACTTTGCGCCAAACATAACTCGCCTTGAAAGCCGAATTTTTGTCCAGTTCGTACCGACCGTTAAACTTCAGGACATAGGAGTCGCTGGTAATTTCGGGGAAGGGCAGGACGTTGAAAGACGCCGCCGGAAATTTTGTGTCATATTGCGTCGAGGCCAAAACGATCGAGGCATTGCCGCCCAGTTCCAGTTTGCCGTCCATCAATCCCTTGTCCTTGATACCAACACCGAACGTATCGGTCTTGTCAGTCAAGTCGTAGGTAAATTTGCCCGTGTTGGCCGCAGTGGGTGTTGTTTCTGAAGTGCAAGTAGTAGACGAGGGCAGATGTAGCTCCACGGATTGACATTTAATGAAAGTTTGGTATGATTTTACCAGGTTTCAATACCATGGAGGTAAAATCAAGACGATGCCCGGTCCCAAACCAGATCAAATCA
>JADFYM010000265.1 GCA_015233035.1 Magnetococcales bacterium | reverse complement strand
AAATCACGTCGTTCATCGCGTATTTTAACAAGGCGATGTCGAAACCGTTCCGTTGGACCTACCAGGGCAAACCCCTTGCGGTCTGAAGGAGGGTTCCGAATTTCCGCTGTGCACCACTACCTCCATGGCGCGCAAAAAATGCAACAAGGCCCAGCAATTGCCACGGGCTTCATAGAACACATCATCCAGGAGCAGCCAGGGGGTTTTGACCAGTTCCTGCTCACTCACGGGCGTGGATTGCTGGGCACTGGGATCGCCACTCAAGTCTGTATTGATGCGGTTTTGCCCCACACTGGAACGCAACTTTTGGGAAATGCCCCCCAGTCGCTTGCTCACCACATCAATCCAACTGGCCAGGTTGTCAGCCCTGGCAAAAAACTGCGCGTTCGTCTGCTTTTGGTCTGACAAACGATTGAGATATTTGTCAAAAAATGCCAAACCGGCGCGGTATTCCGTTTCGGTGGCGGGCATGATCCAGGAATTGTTGTCAAAATTGAATTGCGACTCCCCCTTGGCCAGATCCGGGTCCTCGCTGGATTGGGATTGGGAACGGCTGAAATCGTTCCGCATGGCCTGGGCCAATACCCGAACTTGTGTCAAAACCCCAAATTCCCAATTGGGCATGTCGTCCATCAATACCCCAGGCGGGGTCTTGTCGTTGGAGATATAACCACCCGGTTTGTCCAACAGGGTTTGGGCCACCCGCATCAGGGTGCTGGTGACCACAACCCCTACCACCACCTTGGATTCATCCCCATGAAACCGCTCCAGGGCCGTGGCCTTGACATCAAACAGGTCCGGTTCGCGACTCCAAAAAACCGCCACCAGCCATAAACACACAAGCAACACGACAAAAAGCCCGCCCCCCAGCCCCAGGCGCATGGTCAAGGATCGCCACACGATACCAACGTGGTGTATGGGATTTTTCAATAAAATCTGGCGTTCCCCATTCGGGGGAGAAAGCGGGACGGTCATGATTGCTCCTGGTAGTCGAGATGCCGTGAATCACTATGGAGGAAATTGCAAAATGCACGAGAATATGAAAAAAACGTCATTCCCGCGCAGGCGGGAATCCAGGAGTGCCCGATGGTTGGCTGGATTCCCGCATGCGCGGGAATGACGGAATCGGGCATTTTGCAATTACCTCTTATGTAAAATGGTTTGCTGACTGCGTGCCCATTCTGTTGCAACCGGTGCAAACAACCTGGAACCGAGCCCACCTCGGTGATGCGTCGCGTTTCATGCGGGGCTTTGCCCCGGACCCCACCAGGGGCTTTGCCCCTGGACCCCACCAGGGGGATGATCCCCCTGGACCCGCAAGACGATACATCCCAACAGGGGTGCGGTTAGCGGCGAAAATCCAGCGGAAAAAAAATACCGATGCCGGGCGACTGTCTGGGTTCAAAATAGATCATCGGTGGCGCATAGACCGGTTGCGCGTAATGATAGCGACGCCTGTGATGGCGATTTCTATCATGGTCGCGATTGTCGTGTCCACCCCAGTGATTGTTCCAGCCCCTGCCATACTGTTCGCCCCCTTGGGCGAACAATGGTAACGGGGCGACACCGTCGATTGCCAAGGCCAGCGCGAACACGACCCAGATCATCCGGCGGCCGCTTGCACGGCAGACAGCCGTTCGATTGCTCATGATCCTTCCTTATGATCTCGTTTGTGATGGGCGTGCTTGTGCTTGCCATGGCGGAACAGGGCATCCGCTGCATTTTTCTGCGCATCTGTCATGCTGGCATACAACTCTGAAAAAACCGGGATCATATTGTGTACGCCGTCCACATGGGCCTGGGCAATCTCTGCATAGGATTGCAAATCGTCGACGGCACTCATTTTTTCGGCATGATCCACCCTTTTCTGCGTCAGGGTATCCATGACCCTGGCATTGTCGCGCAGAACCTGGGCGACCTTGGCCCACCCCTCTTCTTGCGTCGATACAAGATGGAGCTTGGCATGCATCTTCTTGATGCGTTGTTCGGCGCGCACCTGATGGTCAACCTTGTTGTCATCCCGGTCGGCCTTGTCATCGGCCAGAAGCGGCCCTGGCGCGCACGCCAGCGCAGCGACCACCATCAACGCCGCCATCAGATGCCTCCCCGCACCGGTGAATGGATTACTGCCTGGTCTCATGCTGGGTTCTCCCTATGCCGTGCCGGTCTTTTGCCCGATGCAAAGTGCCCGATTCAGGTCTGGATCAAGCGTGGCGGCCCGTGCGAGCCAAGCCCCCACGAGTGTCGACCGTTTGGCCAGGGAGAGAGGGTAACGGATTCCTGAGGTGATTTATATCGAGTAAATACTCGACATGCAAAAAAAAATTCATCGATGCCATTAAATTTCGCTTGATTTGTGCGCGGGGGTGACAATACACTCGTCATCGAACCAGTTTGTCAGGATATCGCGCGACCTTCTGGTTGATGGCAACCTTGCCAACCATCCACCCGCCCCAATCTGGCCACTGCGTCCTGTCAAGTCCTTGCTGGCGGCAGACCGAGTCAGGTGTTTGTGCCTCAACGAGATGTCTTGCATGAAAAATAACATAATTCCAGAGCCCTTCTCCGCCGTTGTGGCTGGCACAGCGGATGGCATGACCGAGGATCAGCCCCACGCGGCACTGCTCCGTTCGGGTGCTCTGCAACGTGCCATTTTCAACAGTGCCCATTTTTCCAGTATCGCCACGGATGCCTTGGGTGTCATTCAGATTTTCAACGTCGGTGCCGAGCACATGTTGGGCTACACGGCCCTCGAAGTGCTGAACAAGGCCATGCCCGCCGACATGTCCGATCCGCAGGAGATGATCGCGCGTGCCAGGGCGTTGAGCGTCGAGTGGGAGACGCCGATTGCGCCCGGCTTCGAGGCGTTGGTGTTCAAGGCTGCACGGGGCATGGAGGATATCTACGAATTGACTTACATCCGCAAGGATGGCCGTCGTTTGCCAGCGGTGGTATCGGTCACGGCCCTTCGGGATGCGCAGAACGCCATTATTGGCTATCTGTTGATTGGCACGGACAATACGGCGCGTCGGCAGGCGGAAGAGACACTGGCGACGGAACGCCACCGCCTGGACCAGGTGATGCAGGACAAGAACACCGAGTTGGAACGTGCCAGGTCGGTCGCGGAAAAAGCCAACTTTGCCAAAGCGGAATTTTTGGCCAGCATGAGCCATGAAATTCGCACCCCCATGAACGTGGTGCTGGGCATGGCGGAATTGTTGCTGGAAACCGACCTCAACCCGACCCAACGTCGGTTCGCCGAGACCATGTGCCATTCGGGAAAAGCCATGCTGGGGGTGATCAGCGACATTCTGGATTTTTCCCGTATTGAGGCCGGGCGGATTTCTTTGAATGCGCAGCCATTCTCTCCACGTCAGGTGGTGGAGGAGACCGCCTATCTGATGCAGATGGTGGCCGAGACGAAAGGGCTCACCCTGGAACATTGGGTGGACGTCAAAACACCGGCAGCCATTTGGGGGGACGCCAACCGGATCCGGCAGGTACTCATCAACCTGCTGGGCAACGCGCTCAAATTTACCCAACATGGGCGGGTGGATGTGAGCCTGACCATCCACCCTCGGGATCCGCAAATCCTGCTGTTCAAGATTGCCGATACCGGTATCGGCATTGCCCGGGAAGATATCGGTGACATCTTCGACCGGTTTACGCAGGCCGACCGGGGGATGACGCGATGCTACCGGGGCATCGGCCTGGGGTTGTCCATCTCGCGGCGTCTGGTGGAGTTGATGGGGGGCCAACTCTGGGTGAAAAGTCGTCTGGGTCAGGGGAGCCAGTTTTTTTTCACCCTGCCCCTGCGCATTGCGGCGGTTCCCTCCGCCACCAGCACCGGTGCGGAATATGCCATGGCCACCGAAGTGCGACCTCTGCGCATCCTGCTGGTCGAAGATGCGGAGGAAAATCGCGAACTGTTCCGGGCCTATCTCAAGAAGACCGCGTACCGCCTGGTCATGGTCAACGATGGGGTGGAGGCGGTGGCCCGCGTGCAGGCGGAAACGTTCGATATGATATTCATGGATATACAGATGCCCAGAATGGACGGTTACACCGCCACCCGTCAAATTCGCCAATGGGAGCAGGAAGAAAGACATTCCCCAACGCCAATCATTGCCCTCTCGGCCCATACCATGGAAGAAGAAATCCAACGCAGCCTGGAAGCGGGCTGTAACCTTTATCTCACCAAACCGATCAGTAAAAAAAGGTTGCTGAATGAGATCCAGCAGATGGCCGGACCCCATGACGCATCGCCAGCAAACGCTTCAGACCGGTCTCCTGACTGAAGAACAAACAGTTTTTATTGCATAAATAATAGGTGTGCCAGTGTCAAAAAAAATTGTCCACCCCTCCCCTGTTCTCAACTCTGTTTCCGGCACGGCGGAGGGGATGACCGAAGTCCGCCGTCAGGAGGCATTGCTCAAAACCGGTGCCTTGCAGAAGGCGATTTTGAACAGTGCCAACTTTTCCAGTATTGCCACGGATGCGAACGGCCTCATTCAGATTTTTAATGTCGGTGCCGAGCGCATGTTGGGCTATACGGCCGTGGAAGTGGTCAACAAGATTACGCCGGCCAACATTTCCGATCCGCAGGAATTGATCGTGCGGGCCAGGGCCCTGAGCGTCGAACTGGACACGCCGATTGCGCCGGGCTTTGAGGCATTGGTGTCCAAGGCTGCACGAGGCATCGAGGATATCTACGAACTGACCTATATCCGCAAGGATGGCAGCCGTTTTCCGGCGGTCGTGCTGGTCACCGCCTTGCGGGATGTCCAGGATGTCATGATCGGTTATCTGTTGATTGGCACGGACAACACGGCGCGCAAGCAGGTGGAAGAGGCCCTGCTCAAGGCCAGTGCCCTGCAAAGTGCCATCTTCAACAGTGCCAACTTTTCGAGTATTGCCACTGATGCCAAGGGGGTCATTCAGATTTTTAATGTCGGGGCCGAGCGCATGTTGGGCTATACGGCCATCGAAGTGATGAACAAGGTGACGCCCGCCGATATTTCCGATCCGCAGGAGGTGATCGCCCGCGCCAAGGCGTTGAGTATCGAGTTGGACACGCCGATCACACCGGGCTTCGAGGCGTTGGTGTTCAAGGCCTCACGGGGGATCGAGGACATTTACGAACTGACCTACATCCGCAAGGATGGCAGCCGTTTTCCGGCGGTGGTGTCGGTCACCGCCCTGCGGGATGATCAGGATGCCATTATCGGCTACCTGCTGATCGGCACGGACAACACGGCCCGCAAACAGGCGGAAGAGGCCCTGCTCAAGGCGGGGGCATTGCAAAGTGCCATCTTCAACAGTGCCAACTTTTCCAGTATTGCCACCGATGCCAAGGGGGTCATCCAGATTTTTAACGTCGGGGCCGAGCGCATGTTGGGGTACGCAGCCGTTGAAGTGATGAACAAGATCACCCCCGCCGATATTTCCGATCCGCAGGAGGTGATCGTGCGCGCCAAGGCGTTGAGCGTCGAACTGGACACGCCGATCACGCCGGGCTTTGAGGCCTTGGTGTTCAAGGCCTCACGGGGGATCGAGGACATCTACGAACTGACCTATATCCGCAAGGATGGCAGCCGCTTTCCGGCGGTGGTGTCGGTCACCGCCCTGCGGGATGATCAGGATGCCATTATCGGCTACCTGCTGATCGGCACGGACAACACCGCCCGCAAACAGGCGGAAGAGGCGTTGCTCAAGGCGGGGGCATTGCAAAGTGCCATCTTCAACAGTGCCAACTTTTCGAGCATTGCCACCGATGCCAAGGGGGTCATTCAGATTTTTAATGTCGGGGCCGAGCGCATGTTGGGGTACGCGGCCGTTGAAGTGATGAACAAGGTCACGCCCGCCGATATTTCCGATCCGCAGGAGGTGATCGTCCGCGCCAAGGCGTTGAGCGTCGAACTGGACACGC